>NZ_JACJDS010000018.1:0-102495 GCF_014163635.1 Pseudoalteromonas sp. SR44-8 | reverse complement strand
ACGGGCTACGGAAAATACTAAAGTCAGTTAATTAAAGTCAAACCTGTTTTTTAATTTGGCAATTACTTTGAGTTAATAGGTGGAAGCTGAGCTTTATATAATAAGCATGTTTATATCCCGCGAGCTAAATAGCTTGTTATCTGATGCTTTTAAGTTCAATCCCTGCAATACGAGTTATCAATTCATCGAGAAAGGACAAATCCACTATTTCGCCGTTACTAAATAGTCGGTAATCCGACTCCAAACCTGCCAACAATTCTCTTGCCTCAGCAACACCTTTAAAAAACTCGCTACTGCGTAAAATACACACCAAGAGATCATCTTGCAGCGCAATGCGCTGCTTTATTTCATGTAGACCTTGTCCTAAATAAGACTTGAGCGTCTTTAAATCAGAAGAAGATATACGTCCATTTTCGAACTTTAACGTAATTTTGAAGTATTCCATGAACTTAATCTCATAACGATTGCACTTAACACTTGAATTTAAATAAGATTAAAGCTGCTGCTTCGAGCCTAAATTTGTATATAACAGCAACAAAAAAGCCAGATATTCCGTTGTAGTTGGAACCATCTGGCTTTATATGATTAGTTATTAGCAAGCGTTACGGACGTGGAATAAATCCTAACGCGTTGTAAACAGACTTTAAGGTTATCTCTGCACGTGCGCTGGCTTTTTCAGCACCGGTTTTCATGATGTTGTTGAGCAATGCTTGATCTTCACGGATCTCCTTAAAGCGCGCTTGGATTGGCTCGATCATGCTTACTACTGCGTCAGCGGTGTCTTTTTTCAGATGACCATACATTTTGTCTTCGTATTCAGGCACTAACTCTTCAATTGAGCGCTTGGTTGCAACAGACATAAGTGTTAGTAAGTTTGATACGCCTGGTTTTTCAGTGCGATCAAAATAAATACGCGCTTGCTCGTCTGAATCGGTTACTGCTTTTTTAAGCTTTTTCTCGATCTTTTTTGGTTCGTCTAACATCATGATAAAACCATTTGGGTTTTCATCTGATTTAGACATTTTTTTCAGTGGATCTTGCAGGCTCATTACGCGCGCACCAAACTCTGGAATGTAAGGTTCTGGGATCGTGAAAACTTCACCATATAAGTTATTAAAGCGCGTTGCGATATCGCGTGTTAGTTCAAGGTGCTGCTTTTGATCATCACCTACTGGTACTTGCGCCGCTTGATAAAGTAAAATATCAGCTGCTTGTAATACCGGATAAGCAAACAAACCAACGTTTACGTTGCTGGTGTTCTTTGCTGACTTATCTTTAAACTGGGTCATGCGGTTAAGCTCGCCCATTTGCGCATAACAGTTTAATACCCAACCTAGCTGTGCATGTTCAGGCACTTGCGACTGCACAAATAAAGCAGCTTTATCTGGATCAATACCACATGCAACATACAAAGCTATACCATCTAATACACGGGTTTTTAAAAGCTCTGGATCTTGGCGTAACGTAATCGCGTGCAAATCAGCTAACATAAAGTGGCTATCATACTCTTCCTGTAGCTTTACCCACTGGTTAATAGCGCCAACATAGTTGCCTATTGTCATTCCACCGGTTGGCTGCATGCCACTTAACACTACTGGTTTACTCATGATGTTCCTTTATATTACAAAAATAAAAAATGCTAAAATTAAAAAATCGCTTAACGCTGGGTAAGAACAGGTATTATATCTAAGAAATTCTCACAGAGGTACTGTGGATTCAAATCAGCAAGATTTTCACCTTGGTTATAACCATAATTAACGGCAAGTACGTCTATATGTGCCGCTTGCGCCGCTAAGATATCACTTTTTGAGTCACCAATCATAATTGCTTGACTCACTGGTACATTTAATTGCTGACAAGCAAATAAAAGAGGCTCTGGTGAAGGCTTTTTGGCCATGTCATCACCACACACTATCACCTCAAAATGACTGCTTAAAGCGAGCTTATCAAGTAGCTTTTCAGTAAAGCAGCGGGCTTTGTTAGTGATCAACGCTTTTGGTATACCACGTAACGCCGCAAGGCCTGTTTCTACGTGTTGATAAAGCACACTGTATTCACCTACTTGTTGCTCATAATGACCATAAAAAAGCGCAATTGCTTTATCTGCTAATGCTGGTTCTAGGTGTTCACTGACTTTCATGTCGCCACTGAGGCCTCGCTTAACCAGCATTTCAATGCCGTTACCAACCCAGCTTTGTACCAACCCCTGACTTACAATTGGAAAAGCTAAATCAGATAAAGTCAGATTCATCGCTATATATAAATCATAAACACTATCAACTAAAGTACCATCAAGATCAAATAAAGCGGCTTCATACTTCATTATTTTACACCCTCTAACTGGGCACGCATTTGTTCAATTACTTGTTGGTAATCTGGCTGATTAAAAATAGCAGAGCCGGCAACAAACATGTCAGCTCCGGCTTGAGCCGCCGCCGCAATATTATCGACTTTAATACCACCATCTACTTCTAAACGAATAGCACGACCTGAATCATCAATTATTTTCCGTGCTTGGCGTAGTTTTTCCAAAGTATTAGGAATAAAACTTTGACCGCCAAAACCTGGATTAACCGACATTAATAAAATCACATCAAGCTTATCAATTACATGTTCTAAATAGCTTAAACTCGTCGCAGGGTTAAAGACTAAACCAGCTTGGCAACCATGATCTTTGATCAGCTGCAAAGTGCGATCAATATGTTCACTCGCTTCAGGATGAAAAGTAATGATTGAAGCACCAGCATCAGCAAATTGCGGTATTAAACTATCGACCGGTTTAACCATTAAATGCACATCAATAGGCGCCGTAATACCATAATCACGCAGCGCTTTGCACACCATAGGCCCAATTGTTAAGTTTGGCACATAGTGATTATCCATCACATCAAAATGAACTACATCTGCACCAGAAGCTAAAACACGCTCAACATCTTCGCCCAAACGGGCAAAATCAGCAGATAAAATAGACGGGGCGATAAGGTACTTTTGTAGTGTTTCTAACATAAACAATCCTTAGTGATATTAAAAATGCGCAAAATAGCAGGGCCGATAATTGCCATAATGTAACCTAAATCAAGCTATTCCCCAAGAATCCCAGCTAATTAAAGCTTTAACTCTATTTGAAGTTTTGCAACGGTTATATTTTAAACAGCTAAATATAAACATTATTTTTACCTTAACCTTTTAATTTTATTAATTTTTTATATTTGTTAAGGATAAATTAAGTTTGTTATTTGAGCATTTTTTATGTATGCTCTAGTGAGTAACACTATTATGGACTTAGTAAAATGCGTGCTTTTAAAATCGGGATCTTAACTGCGGCTGCTATAACTATCGGTACACTAAGCTATTTTTCAAAAAGTGATAATACACTTATCGCAGCTAACGATTGCGAATGTAGCTCAGGCCATTTAAAAATTAATAATGCAGTGCAATGTATGAAGGTCGAACAAGAATCAAGTTGGATGTCATGGATCACTGGTGATAGTCGCAGTGCACAATTTCATTATTTAGATTTACTTGAATTATTAACCAGCTCAGACGAACCACAAAAAGCACGTTCACTTAGTCCTAGGTTCTAGTAAAGTGCGGCAACTGATCAGCGCTATACAAAGTGTTGTTGCGGCATTTTTTGGTGTGCAATCTGAGCACAAGCGTCACGCTGACTTTAAACAACACTCGCCTACCAGTATTATTATCATCGCTATTATTTTATTTATATTTTTTGTAACCGCTATCTATGGCGTGGTGACTTGGGTGCTAAGTACATAGCCATCAACTCATTGACTTTATTGCGCGAACCACCTTTTGGACTAATCGTCCGCTTAACTTGAATTTCAGCTAACGTTGCTTGGCTATATATTTTACGTGTCCATACAGTGTCATGATTCGAGATCAATACCGGTGTTTTGTTTTCAAATGCCGCTTGCTCAGCTAAATTAGCTAGATTCGCCTGATCATCTAAATTAAAGCCACCCTTAGCATAAGAGGTAAACGACGCCGTTTTACTCAAAGGAACATAAGGTGGATCGCAATAGATCACTGCGTTATCGGGTACTAATTTAAATACATCGTCATAACCTAAACAAGTAAACGTGGCTTGTTGCGCTTTTTCGGCAAAAAAGTACATTTCTTTTTCAGGAAAATACGGACGTTTATACTTACCGAACGGAACATTAAAAATTCCTTTCAGGTTATAGCGGCATAAACCGTTGTAGCCGTGGCGATTCATATATAAAAATAAGATCGCTCGCTCGTAAATGTCATTACTTTGATTAAACTGTACGCGATAATCATAATATGCGTCAGGCTGGTTGTTTAAATCAACAAACAGCTTTTTAGCATCGCTGATGAATTCATCTGGAGAGTTTTTTAATTCGTTATACAAGTTAATGAGATCAGCATTAATATCATTAAGAATATAATCTTTAAAATTTGTGTTTAAAAATACCGAGCCAGCACCAACAAACGGTTCAACTAAGGTATCAGCGTGTTTGCTCGCTTCATTTAAGCGCGCGCTAATATCTTCAACTAAGCTGTATTTTCCG
This sequence comes from Pseudoalteromonas sp. SR44-8, assembly GCF_014163635.1. NCBI lineage: Bacteria > Pseudomonadati > Pseudomonadota > Gammaproteobacteria > Alteromonadales > Pseudoalteromonadaceae > Pseudoalteromonas > Pseudoalteromonas sp. SR44-8. The sequence continues at coordinate 97,945 of NZ_JACJDS010000018.1, read as the reverse complement.
CCAGCCCATTTAAGGAAGGCTCTGGTCTTTTTCTGCATCGGCTCTTTACTTCAAACTGGTGTGCCGCGATTTTACACTAAACAGTGTAAATTTACTGATCTAGTAACGCGATTTCTTGTTTTATTTTACTGATTTTTTTATAAAACGGCTGATTTTTACGCACATCTTCAGGTAGGCTTGCTAGCACTTCGCGAGCAGCATTTAAGTTATCAAAGCTGCCATAGGTTACCACCCACCAAATTTTATCGTTGCGGCGTGTTTGATAGACTTTACCAAGTACTTGCAGCGACTGTTTAGCAACAAACTGCTCGGCGATTGTTTGCTGAGTTACCGCTAGTAACTGGATCACGACCTTACTATCCGGCTGTTGTAGATACCAAGCATTATCTGCTGGCATAATTTGCTGCGCTTGAGGAACAGGCTCTACCACAGTGGGTTCTTCAGCCAAGCTAGTCGTGATATCAACAGGCTCTGCAACTGGCGCTAAACTATCGAGTATTGCCGCAACATTATTTTCCTGAGTAGGATTATCAATAAGCGGCTTGTCTTGCTCTGGTTGAGCTTGTTGATCAGCTGATTGAGCATCTGCAGCTTCTACTTGTGAGGAATCTATTGTCACCGCTGGTTCTGTTACAGCTTGCTTTAAAGTATCGACTGCGATTGCCGTCGCCACTGGAGTTTCAGGTTGTGGCTGATAAAAATCATACCACCAACGGGTCATATCAGATTTATATAAAAAGCCAATGATGAGTAACATAATAATCACTAGCAGCGTTATTAAATGTACTCGCCAAGATACTTTATCAGTGACTACAACCTTAGCTGTATGCTGTGTTGGTTGCCACGCTAACAATAAACTCGGATTACCGTGTGCTTCGCGCAAAAAGGTTTGAAATACCGGGTCTTCATCATAAGGTAAATCATTAAAATAGCACTTCATCAACTGTTTACTTTCTGCTATTGAAAGTGCTTCAAGATGAATTTCAACAGCGCTTTTAAATTGCCCCACTGATTGCGATGCCAGTAAGACATATAAAGTAGTAGGACTATGCTTGGTAAGCGCTGTTAACTCTTCGACCATTTCTTCAGATAAATGCCGTCCACCATCTAACACCCATAAACATGGACCACAGTTTTGCTGTTTAGCTAGTTGGTAGAAATTTTCTGACAGGCTTAGGTTTTGATCAATTAACGGCGAGCGGAAGCTTTGTTCCAGTAACTCACTCATCAATTGCATATCACTCATACGCGCACTTAGCTGCACAAATGACTTATTAAAATCACTGTATTTATCAGTAATGAAGGTTTCGAGAAGATAACTTTTACCAAGTCCAGAAGGACCCAGTAAGACAATTAAATTTTGCCCATATTCAAACTGTAGGGCAATCCGATCAACCAAAGCCGCACGGCTAGGTAAGATTTGCGATTGCATTAGCGCCCTATTAAATCTCGGACCTGTTGATCTGAGACATCATCAACCAACGCGCATTGACCAAACTGAGTAGGAAGAATAAAACGGATCGTGCCTTTTTTATTCTTTTTATCTTTACGCATATGATGAAGGAAATGTTCAGCAGTCATCACATCAGGGATCTCACTAGGCAAATTATATTGCGCTATTAAGGTAACGATCCTTGCAACTTCTTGTGCACTTAAATCACCACGAGTATGAGCTAGCTGTGCTGCTAATACCATGCCAGTAGCAACAGCTTCACCATGTAGCCATTGGCCGTATCCCATTTGCGCTTCGATAGCATGTGCAAAGGTATGGCCTAAATTAAGTAACGCTCGTAGTCCTGCTTCTTTTTCATCCTGAGCGACAATCAGTGCTTTAATTTCACAACAACGAAAAATCACATGCTGAATGGTTTCTTCATCCAAAGCCTGTAATTGCGCGGTGTTGTTTTCTAGAAAAGTAAATAATTCTGTATCGTAAATTAAGCCATATTTAATAACTTCAGCCATACCGGCTGCAAATTCACGAGCAGGAAGTGTATGCAATGATTGAGTATCAATAAACACGGCTTGCGGCTGATAAAAAGCCCCAATCATGTTTTTACCCAAAGGATGGTTAACCGCCGTTTTACCGCCAACTGATGAATCAACTTGCGATAATAAGGTAGTGGGTACTTGAATAAACGGTGCTCCGCGTTGATAGCAGGCCGCAACAAAACCAGTCAGATCACCGACCACACCACCACCAAGGGCGATTAAGCAAGTATCTCTGCCGCAATTATTTTCAAGCAAAAAAGCCGAAATTTTCTCAAACCATTCCAGTGATTTATATTGCTCACCATCAGGAATAATAAAACTTAGCGGATTTAAATCAGCTAATAACGCCATTGCATCGCTTAAGTACAAAGGTGCAATGGTGTCATTAGTGATAATGATAGGTCGACAATCACCAATATGATGATGCAGCCTGTCAGTCTGTTGAAGAGCAGATTGACCAATATAAATAGGATAACTTCGCTCGTCTAAATTAACTGTTAATTCAAGCATCGCTAGTATCCTTTCTTATTGGTATTTAAAAATCTAATTTCTCGATGATTTGATTAGCGACAACTTTAGCGCTTTGCTCATCAGTGCGTACAACAAAATCAGCTACTTCTTTATACAACGGTTCGCGTTCTTCAGCTAAGCGCTCTAATACATCACGAGGTGCTTCTTCTGTTTGCAGTAATGGGCGACGCTTGTCGCGCTGCGTGCGTGCAACTTGCTTTTCGATAGGTGTCTCTAGGTATACAACAATACCACGAGCCGAAAGCTTGTTTCGTACTTCTTTACTCATCACAGAACCACCACCAGTTGCAAGTACAATACCTTGCATTTCTGTTAGATCGCCAATGACAGATTCTTCACGAAGTCGAAAGCCTTCTTCACCTTCAAGATCGAACACCCAGGCAATATCTGCACCGGTACGGCGTTCGATTTCTTGATCAGAATCGACAAATTCAAGGTGCAATTGATCTGCAATGTGACGACCAATTGTGCTTTTGCCAGCCCCCATAGGGCCAACTAGAAATATATTACGTTTTTCAGCCATATCTTTTAGTACAAACGAACTCTAAAATTTGAAATAAAACCCCGCCTAACGACCTGGCCCCAAAATTAAGGAGGGGATTATCTCAGTAATTGATTGGGTATTTCAAGTCAATTAGAACAAAAAGCCAATTAACGAGCAATTAAAGTCAATAATTGCCCATTGTGTAAGAATAAATCAGTGTAAATTACTCTATTTGGATTTTCGGAGTAACGAAAATCAGCAATTCTTTCTTTTCATTGAACTCACTAGTGCTTCTAAACAGCACTCCTAGGTAAGGAATATCACCTAATAATGGTACTTTTTTAACTGAGTTAATGATTTGCTGCTGGAATATACCACCAAGTACCACGGTTTGACCATTCTCAACCAGTACTTGGGTTTGAATTTCTTGGGTATCAATTGCAACTGCAGGACCAGTTCCAGTTTGTACCGTATCACCTCGGGTATCTTGGGTAATGATTAAATCCAAGATAACTTTATTATCTGGGGTGATGTGTGGTGTTACCTCAAGACTCAATACTGCCTTTTTAAAGCTAACAGTTGTAGCACCACTTGAAGCAGATTCAACATACGGTATTTCGGTACCTTGTTCAATACGTGCTTTTTTCTGGTTGGCAGTAGTAATACGCGGACTTGCGATAATTTCACCACGGTTTTCTTCTTCAAGCGCGGTTAGCTCTAAATCAAGTAACGTGCCATTTGCTAATTTAGCAACGTGCATACCAATACTGCCAGCGGCACCTGTGATAGGCAAGTTTACATTAAGGCGATCAGAAATACTTGGAATGGTGCCGTTAGAAATCGTATTAGCACCTTCTAAGGTACCTGAAATACCATCAGTGCCTTGTTGATCACTAAACCCCCAACGTACTCCTAAGTCTTCTTTTACGTTATCACGTACAGTAACCATACGTGCCTCAATAATAACTTGTCTAACCGCTATATCCAAAGTTTCGACCATACGGCGAACACTTGCAATGCTTTTAACGGTGTCTTTAATTAACAAGGTATTGGTACGTTTATCAACGGATACACTGCCGCGAGCACTAATAATGCTGTTAGTGTCGGTTTTCAGTAAATCAGCAAACTCTTCCGCTTTAGCATAATTCAAACGAATATATTCACTATAAAGCGGCTCTAAATCTTCAACTTGTTGTTTGGCTTTTAGATCTTTCGCTTCGCGGGCGGCAAGCTCTTCAGATGGTGCAACCATTAATATAGAGCCATCCATACGCTTATCTAAACCTTTAACGCGTAATACCACGTCAAGAGCTTGATCCCAAGGCACACCATCTAAACGCAGAGTTATGTTGCCACTGACTGAGTCACTGGTTACTAGGTTGAAATCATTATAGCCGGCAATAATTTGTAATACGGCACGCACTGAGATGTCTTGAAAGTTTAGCGTCATTGGCCGACCTTGATACTCTTTACCACCTTCTAAATATGAACGTTGCGAGTCATCTTTTTCAACTGTAAGAGTAAGGATATTTTCAATTTGCTGATAAGTAAATTTAAACGCTGCATTAGGAGTTATTACCACCCTGCTCATATTATTTTCTTTAAATGTCTCAATTGAGCTGACCACAGTGCCAAAATCTAGCACATCTAGCTCATATAATAAGTCATCTAAAATATCGGTATGATGAAATTCAGCAATAATTTTACCGCCACTTTCATGCACATCAATCGCAGCTTGAGTGTCTTGCAAGAATACTAATACTCGTGCTTCACCTTTTTCACCACGACGAAAATCAATAGACTGGATTGAGTTAATGTAATTGCCAGTCACTTCTTTGGCGGTATTAGCATCTTCTTGTGACGTGATAGGATTATCGGAAACGTGTAATGAAACAAGATTATTATTAACCGTTGTTTGGTAAATTTTTAAACGCTCTAAATGAACAGTGACAATCAAGTTACCATCAGCAGCTACACTATTAACTTTTTCAATACCGCCTTGGTTGATTTGTACTTCACTTATACCTTGTTCAACATCAGTGGCATTAAAGCGCATTTCAATACGGGCTGGGTTATTAAATACCTGAACTTTTGGTTCTTCACTCAGCTCCTCATCAAATACCAGCTGTAACTGTGTTTCTCCAGCTATTAATGGGCTATAACGAATGTCATACAATAACGGAGTTGCCATTGCTGATTGCGTGATAAAAAGGGCAATAACAACAAACAAAGCCTGATGAATGCGATTACTCCAAGATACTCCCTTATGCATTTTAATTTTACCTTTTTTATTTTTAACTAGTGCCATTGGAGCCCGCCTCTAACATTTCAAGCTTCGTAAGACGTTCTTTCCAACAACCAGACCCGTCGGGTATTAATTCTAACAATTCTATATAATCACTTTTAACATCTTGTACAACACCATGATATAAACCAATATGATTACCCACAGTCACTCGGTGCAAAGTATCATCTGCAGCTTTAATTAATGCCCATGTTTGGCCACCAGAACCCAGTGTGCCTTTCATTGCCAGATTATCCAACGGATATTTCTCTAAAACTTCACGCGTACGATCAGGATCAGGATGTAAACAGTTTTTAACTTGGATCATGTTATTTTGAATAATTTCTGGCTGCGGCGCAACAAAAGGACTACGTAGTTGCTGTGCATTGTATTCAAAGTGCTCAAATTGGATCAGTTTTGGAATGGCCTCAACTTTAGGTGTAGTGCTGGCTTTTACCTGATCAATAAACTCTTTTTGCTCAGAGGTATCATCGTTACATGCGCTCACCAAAATACCGCCGAGTAAAACCAAGGCTAATTTTTTCATTTTTTAGCCCCTGCTTTTTTCACGCCGCCTTCGTAGCGGTAAGTTTTGGCGACCACGCTAAATGTCAGCTTGCCTGAATCTGAACTAGTAATTGAAAAGTCATGCAAACTTACGATACGAGGAAGTTGCGCTACTTTGCCAACAAAATCACCAAACTCATGGTAGCTACCTATTACTTCAATTTTAATCGGCAACTCAGTATAAAACTCTTTTTCCACTTCTGGTAACCAGCCAATTTTAAGAAAGGTTAAGCCACTGGTCGTGCCCACATAAGATAAATCATCAAGTAAGCCTGGCGTTTCGTTTGAAGTCGGTAAGCGCTTTAGCAATAAAGAAAACTTTTCTTCCATTTCAACCATTTGTTGACGGTAAATTTCTAGATTACTCGCTAGTGAGTATTTCACTCGGTAGTTACTGCGTAACTCAACTTCTTTACTAACCGCATTATGGTAGCTGTCTATTTCATCTGAAACCAATAAGCTGTAACTGAAAAACAATACGAGGGCAGCTACAAAAGTGCAGCAAATAATCTTGACAACTATTGGCCAGTCGCCAATGTTTTCAAGCTCAATTTCGTTCCATTCAATCTCTGTTAACGCTTTGATATCAAGGTTCATTATTTAACCTCTCCAATCTTATCAAAGGGTTTTACATAAAATTCCATATTAAAATCACTCAATAAACGAGACGATTTTTCACCAGCAATAATACCTTGCATTATCGGCTTTTCGAGCAGATAGGAATTTTGTACTTGGCGTAACATATTTGACAAGTAATTATTTGATTCGCTACGACCAACCACATGAATTGCACTACCACGACGCTCTAACTTAGTTAGATACACCCCCGTTGGTACAATTTTGGCAACTTCATCCATAATTTGCGTACCCAAGTTTCGACTACTTTGCAGTTCTTCGATTAAGCGCATACGTTGCTGCAAGTTTTCTTTCTTTTTGTCTAATTCACGTATTTCACTAATACGTTTATCTAATTGGCCAATTTCAGCTGAAAGGTAATTATTTTTAATATTTTGACCATCTCGTAAACTACCGTAATAACTACTGAGTAAATACATACTGATAAAACTGCCAAGCACCACAAAAAACAAAACAGTGGCAAACTTATTCTGTGATTGTTTGCGCTGCTGTTCGCGCCAAGGCAGTAGATTTATATGTGGCATGATGAAAAACTCCTTAATGCCAAACCCGTCGCTATTGCAAATTGAGTACGATGACGCTGTAACACATTGCGATCGACATGATGGGAAATATCCATATTTTCAAAAGGCTCTGCCACTATGGTATGGATGCCTAGTTCTTCGATTAGCAGTCGATCGAGGCCATCAATCATCGCTGTGCCACCAGTGAGCACAATGTAATCGATTTGATCTTTGCCACTGGTAGTTAAAAACATCTGCACTGCGCGGCGTACTTGCTGTAATAATGAGGTTTGAAATGGTGCCAATACTTCAAACGTGTAGTTAGGCGGAAGATCGCCTGTAGTTTTACCTATTTCAGCTTCATCAAAACTTTTATTATAATAAGCTACTATGCTGTTAGTGTATTGATCGCCACCAAATACTTGGTCTCGGGTGTAAATCGTTTCACCGCCAAGTACCACACTTACCAACATAAGTACCGCGCCAATATCGACCACTGCTACACACTTATTAAATGCATCGCTTGGTAATTGCTGATAATACACATCCATTGCGCGACTCAGGGCATAGCTTTCTACATCAACTACTTTTGCTATTAAGCCAGCTGATTCTAATGCACCAACACGAGCTTCAACACTTTCGGTACGCGCAGCTGAAAGCAACACATTCATTTTGGAAGGATCGGCTTCGTTGGTACTGAGCTTTTCAAAGTCTAGGCTAACTTCATCTAAAGGATAGGGAATAAGGCTGTCAGCTTCGATTTCTATTTGCGACTCAAGCTCTGCATCGCTAAGCGTAACATCCATAAAAATTACTTTCGTAATGACGGTTTGTCCCGATACTGCAACTGCTGCCGAACGAATTGACTTTGGTAACTTACGCTTTAATTTAGTAATGATATTACCAATCGCCTCAATATCTTGAATATTGCGCTCAGCCATTGTACCTTTTGGCATTGGCTCAATTGCTAACGCTTCGAGCCTATAGCCACTGTCCGTTTCATTCAGTAACACTGCTTTTATAGCATGTGAACCGATATCTATCCCTACCATCATCGATGAAGACTTACTCAATAGTTGACTTAGCATGTTCGCAACTTGGCCTTTGTTTTAAGAATAAACAAGTTATAATTTTTATATGAAAAAATACTATTCATTTTTTAATCAATATATACTAGCAGTCTCCGATTCTAATTGGGAGTCCATTTAGGGAAAATATAAGTGATTTTATTAAAACGAACTTTACAATTTTTTATCATCTGCGCGTTTTTAGGGCTCATTACCTTAGTAAGCCTTTATTATTACGTTAAATCTGATATCCCCAGTGTGCAAGTTTTAAAAGACGTGCAATTACAAACTCCTATGCAAGTCTTTTCGAAAGATGGTTTGTTAATCAACCAGTTCGGTGAAAAACGCCGCATTCCAGTGACTATAGAAGAGATCCCACAACCACTCATAAATGCTATTTTAGCCACTGAAGATAACCGTTTTTATGACCATATAGGTATAGATCCTATAGGTATTTTACGTTCAGCGCTCGTATTAATTTCAACTGGTGAGAAAAAACAAGGCGCAAGTACTATAACAATGCAGTTAGCTCGTAACTTCTTCTTAACACGTGAAAAGGCCTATATTCGTAAAGTAAAAGAGATCTTCATTGCGTTACACATTGAGAACTTACTTACCAAGGATGAAATACTCGCTTTATACCTAAATAAAATAGAGTTAGGTAATCGTGCTTTTGGTATCGGAGCCGCTGCACAAGTCTATTATGGTAAGCAACTAAACGAGTTAACTTTAGCGCAAATGGCAATGATTGCAGGCTTACCAAAAGCGCCTTCAGCTTTAAATCCGATCAGAAACCCAGTTCGCGCCAAGGCACGCCGTAATGTGGTACTCAGACGTATGCTTGATGAAGGTTATATCTCTCAAGCAGACTACAACCAGAGCTCTCAAGAACCAATTACGGCAAAATTTCATGGTGCCGAAATAGACTTATATGCGCCTTATATATCTGAAATGGTGCGTGCAGAAATGGTCGCTCGTTATGGCTACGAAAAAGCATATAATACCGGCTTTAAAGTTTACACCAGTGTTGAATCTGACGTACAAGCCGCAGCGCAAAAAGCACTCGTTGATAATCTCCATGCATACGATATGCGCCATGGCTATCGTGGCCCAGAGCAGCAACTGTGGGATTTTGAAACGCAACCTGCCCTAAGCTCTAGTGAAATTTTAGCAAAGCTTGAGCCGGTAAAAGAAATTGCCCCGCTATTAACGGCAGCAGTTTTGTCTGTAGGAGAGCAAACGGCAACAGTGTTATTAAAAAGTGGTGAGCAAGTCACTCTAGACTGGGATAATCTCAAATGGGCGCGCAAATACATTACGCGTTACCGTCAAGGTTTCCCACCAAAAACAGCTGCTGACATACTCAATCCAGGTGAGCAAATTTGGCTACGTAAAAATGACGATGGCAGTTATCTACTCAGCCAATTACCTGAAGCCTCAAGTGCATTAGTATCGCTGGATCCGAATGATGGTCGCATTAAAGCAATTGTTGGCGGTTATAGCTTTGAACAAAGCCAATATAACCGAGCCGTGCAAGCAAAACGTCAGGTCGGCTCTAACATTAAGCCGTTTATTTATTCTGCGGCGCTGAATAATGGTTATACCTTAGCGTCTATTTTAAATGATGCGCCAATCAATCAATGGGACAAGAGCCTAGGGGTTGCATGGCGACCAAAAAACAGCCCTGCGGTATATAACGGCCCAATCCGTATTCGTCGTGCTTTAGCACAATCGAAAAACGTTATTTCGGTGCGCTTACTGCGCGGTGTAGGCTTGCAGCGCACAGCTGATCACCTATTAAAATTTGGCTTTCAAAATAATGATATCAATCGCAGTGAATCGCTAGCTTTAGGTAGTGCGTCAATCACTCCTTTAGAGCTTGCCCGTGGCATGAGCACATTTGCCAATGGCGGTCATTTGATCACCCCTTATTTTATTAATGAGATTCAAGACTCTGCAGGTAATGTGTTATTTAAAACAAAACCATTATTAGCGTGTGATCCTGTTACGCCTCAGCTAACAATGACTCAATTTGAGTCCACTACAGGGTTAAATACCAGCCAAACAGCAAATCATTGTGCGCCGCGCATCATATCTAAACAAAACGCGTTTTTGATAGCTGATGCGATGAATAGCGCAATTTGGGGGGGCGGTAGTTGGGCCCATAAAACGGGTTGGAGTGGAACCGGTTGGCGTGCTCAGGTATTAGATCGTCGCGATCTTTCCGGTAAAACGGGTACTACTAATGACTCTGTCGATACTTGGTTTAGCGGCTTTAACCGTAATGTTATGACCTCGGTCTGGGTTGGATTTGATAATCCAGGTAACCCGCTTGGTCGCTCGACGTATAACAACAACATGGATAATACCCAGATCTCTGGTGCAGAATCTGGTGCTAAAACAGCTCAACCGGCATGGATTGACTTTATGCGAGTAGCACTCAAAGATAAGCCAGAAGCACCAATCGAGCCACCTGAAGGATTAGTGTCGGTACGAATCGATCTAGCAACGGGACTCTTGAGTCAAAAGAACGATTACACTAGTCGCTTTGAATACTTTGAAAAAGGCACCTCGCCCACTAAGTATGTGATGCCGCATGTAGAAAACGTTTTTGAAGAAGAGACTAAAACAGAAGAAGAGCTGTTTTAATATTACTATGTCGCGATATAAAATCGCTGCTACATAAAAAAAGCGCCAATCGGCGCTTTTTTTATTTTACAAACTCAGAGCTCATTTTAAGTTTTGTATTAACCAATATAAATCAGAATGCACGCCTGCTGCGGTAACTTCTTTGCCTGCACCAGGACCTTGGATCACCAACGCATTATCGCTATACCACTGACTGTTGATAACAAAGATATTATCACCTGGAGTTAAGTTAGCTAAGGCATCACCCTGTGTTGCATAAGCCAAACCGACTTTGGCTGTTACTTTGCCATCAGCAATTGTTAACGCACCGGTATAACGCAGTACTTTGTTTTCTTTGCCAGCTAACTGCGCTTTTTCAGCAATAAAGTCATCAAGCAACTGCTTATTAGCTAAAAAAGACTGCCAATCACCTTGCGCTAGTTGCTCTGGCATCAACGGTGTTAAGCCAATCTCATCAAGCTCTAAGGTGAGCCCTAATTCACGTGCTAAAATTAATAGCTTACGCTGCATATCACGCCCTGATAAATCTTCCCGTGGATCAGGCTCGGTATAGCCCATTTTTTGCGCTTGCAACACTAAATCGGAAAACGCTACACTGCCATCATAACTGCTACACAACCACGATAAAGTGCCTGAGAACACGCCTTCAATATGGGTAATACTGTCGCCACTGTTTTGTAAATCAGCTAACGCAAAATTAATTGGTAAACCCGCACCAACACTGGTGTTATAACGCCATAATAAGTTACGTTCAGCTAAATTACGGCGTAAATTTTGATACCAGTCATTATTTGCAGTGCCCGCATATTTATTAGCACTGATCAGGTGACAATCTAAATTAACAAACGCCGGGTAAAGCTTACTAAACGCTTCACTAGCAGTAATATCAATCAGCACTTTGTGTTCGTAATCGAGTTCGCTGATACGTGTCAGTAAATCAGCTTCTTGGTAATCTATTGCTTCGTTTTGCCACTGTGACTGCCATTGCTCAAGCACGATACCACTTGGGCTGAACAACATAGAGCGCGAGCGTAATAAACCAACCAGCTTAACGCTGAAGTGTTGCTGCAAACGATTAAGCTGCTGACTTAGTTGCTCAATAAATACTTCACCAACATTACCAAGGCCAGCAACAATAATGGCAAGCTCTTGGCCTTTGTTAATCAACTTATCATGCAATAAGGTCAATACATCACTATCAATAGATTGATCCGTTAGTAGTAATATGTAGTCTGCGTCTTGATGGCTAAAGCGCGGCACTAAACTTTGCTCACTAAGCACTTGCGTTGCTTGTTCAAATAATTGCGCTACATCATTTCGTGGCGCCACAACAGCGCAACCATGTAAGTTCGACTCAATAATATTAGCGCGCCCTTGCAAATGACTCACCACCTGATGAGTCGCTGCTGCCGGCACTAGTAAGTAGGTATCGCCGTTTTTAATAAAATGATGCAAGCTGTGTTGAATAAGCTGACTTAATTCGCCAATTTCACCGCCACGCAGCTGATCAATACGCAGTAAATCAATATTTTCTAAGGTAGTGATAAAACGCTTAGCTTTGCTGTAACCTTCTTTGACAATTTCTGTCGCGCTAGCTTCGCTGTCGTAACTACTGCGAACGACTAATTTGATATCAGTATTTTTTAATGGCGAGAGAGTTTTAGCATGTAACACTGGGTTGCCCAAACGCGCCAGTAAGTTTGCTTGGCCACGACATACTTTAGAATACTTAATCGCTTTTTTTACTTTACGAGGGTCGGTACTAAACACCCCTTGGGTATCAGTCCAAATTGATACCTGACTAGCATGACAATAACTGCTTAACAAAGTCGCGCTGTAATCACTGCCATTGCGCCCCAAAGTAACTGTATTTGCTTGGCAATCAGCGGCTATAAAACCAGTAACAATATTAATGCAATTGGCTGAAATTAACTCGGCACAGGCTTGTTGATTTTTTTGATGTAATAATTGCCCATCATTAAGGGTAAACAATTGACGAGCATCAACATCTTGAGCTGCAACATTTAACTGTTTTAAATAGCTAGCCAATAATCGTGCCGACCAAACTTCACCGTGAGCAAGCAATGCGGCTTCCTGTAAGCTTTGCTGTTGAGTTTGCTGTGCAATTAAGGCTAGCTCTTGTTCTAATACGTTTAATGCCGTATGTCGCGCTGCTGGACTCAATAACTGCTCGATCAAAGTACGTTGATGATTATCAAGCTGCAATAAAATATCACTCACTGCCTGTTGATCACCTTGCTGGTAACTCTGCCATAGCGTAACTAACGTATTAGTAGTTTTACCGGCTGCGGATACCACCACACAATCACCGGCTTCCGTATGGGCTAGAATAATATTTGCTACGGCCTGATAACGCTCTGCAGAACTAAGGCTAGAACCACCAAATTTATGAACTATATTTACCATTTTTTATTACCACAAAGCCGTATGTGCAGGAGTCAGTTTAAATGAGCTTGATTGCTCATCATCTTGTTGTTGAACAGAGGAAGCGATTACTTTTGCGCCGTGCTGAGCTTGACCTGGTTTCACTTTATTGAATACACGATCTAAGTCAGCGATTAAATCTTTTACATCTTCAATGCCCACCGAAATACGGATCAGGGTATCACCTACTCCCGCAGCAAGACGAGCAGTTGCCTCCATACCTGCGTGGGTCATAGTTGCAGGGTGACAAATCAAACTCTCAACCCCACCTAATGACTCAGCTAAGCTAAATTCTTCTAAGCTGGTCAAAAATTCTGCAGCATCATTAATATCACCTTTGATATCAAAGCTTACCATGCCACCAAAACCACGTTGCTGCTGTTTAGCGAGTTCATGCTGTGGATGAGATACTAATCCAGGGTAATATACTTGGCTTACATAAGGGGAGTTTTCTAGATATTGGGCAATAATAAAGGCATTTTCTTGATGCTGACGTAAACGAACATTCAAAGTACGTAAACCACGTAACGTTAAGTAGCTATCAAACGGGGCACCGGTAATGCCAATGTTATTAGCCCACCAAGCAAGCTCATCACCCAACTCTTGGGTAGCGGCGATCACCGCACCACCAACAACATCTGAGTGACCGTTAATATATTTAGTGGTCGAATGCACCACAATATCAACACCAAACTCAATTGGGTTTTGCAAAGCAGGTGATAAAAATGTGTTATCGGCACCAACCAACGCACCGCACTGCTTAGCAATCGTGGTGATCGCTTTAATATCGGTTAACCGTAAGATAGGATTACTCGGTGTTTCAATCCAAATTAGCTTTGGTTTTATCTCAAGAATTTTTTGATGATTTTCAGATTTAGTTAAATCTAAAACCACTAACTTTAATAAGCCACGCTTTTCAAGTGAGGTGAATAAGCGGTAACTACCGCCATAGCAATCATGTGGGATCACTAAGGTATCGTCACTGTTTAGCAGCTGAGTAGCTAAATGCACCGCAGCCATGCCCGTTGCAGTGATAATCCCCTTAGCGCCACCTTCAAGCTTAGCGAGCGTTTCAGCGAGTAAATCACGGTTTGGGTTGCCGCTACGGCCATAATCATATTGGCGCTTTTTATCAAAATCAGCAAATGAGTAGGTGGTCGATAAATGAATGGGAGGCACAACCGCGCCGTGATGTTTATCTGCATCAATACCATTGCGTACTGCAATGGTTGCTTTATTCTTTTGACTCATACCGTCACCTACAATTAAATGGATGTTTAGACGTCTAAAAGGTTAGAGGATCAAATTTAATAAGTCAAAGCATTTATGCGGTTTTAGCCGCAAGATTAGAAGTAAAAACATTTAAGCCGCTAGATGGCTAAAAAACAAGTATTTGACTATCTTTTTTAACACGATAGAATTTCGCCATCTTTGCGCTGCAAAAGGTCGCGCAAACAATTAACAACCTGAGGCAACGATACATCCTATGGCTAAATGGAATGGTGAATATATTCACCCATACGCAGAACACGGGAAAAAATCAGAACAAGTTAAAAAGATCACCGTTTCGATCCCGCTAAATGTATTAAAAGTTTTGACTGATGAGCGTACTCGTCGTCAAATTAATAATCTTCGCCATGCAACAAATAGCGAATTACTTTGTGAAGCATTTTTACACGCATTTACTGGCCAACCACTGCCAAACGATGAAGATTTACGTAAAGATAATCCAGAGAAAGTGCCTGAAGAAGTGAAAAAAATCATGCTTGAAATGGGTCTCGAAGTACCTGTACTCAACGAAGATTAAGTTATCATTTGTATATATTCCTGCTTCAGGAATGGGCTACAAAAAAACCTCAGTAACGTAAGTTACTGAGGTTTTTATTATTGTGCCATTACCAATTGCAGCTAAGCAGCTACTCCATGTAGTTTTCCGGCATATCAATTTGTGCAACACCAGAATCAATTGCCGCTTGCGCTACTGCTTTGGCAATGCGCGGTAATAAACGCGGATCCATCGGTTTTGGAATAATATACTGCGCACCAAATTCAAGTGTCTCAACACCCGCCGCTTTTAATACTTCCGCTGGTACTGGTTCTTTAGCAATGCTACGAATAGCGTCAACCGCAGCAATTTTCATTTCATCATTAATTTTGCTTGCACGCACATCTAGCGCACCACGGAAAATAAATGGGAAACACAGCACGTTGTTAACTTGGTTTGGATAATCTGAACGACCCGTTGCCATGATTAAATCATCGCGAGCACCATGAGCAAGCACTGGTGAGATTTCTGGATCTGGGTTTGAACAGGCAAACACTACAGGTCGATCAGCCATTAGCTTAAGATCGTCAGGAGAAAGTAAATTCGGGCCAGATACACCAACAAATACATCGGCATCAGCAATAACATCTTGCAGTGTGCGCTTATCTGTATTGTTAGCGAATAACTGTTTGTACTCGTTTAAATCATCACGACGAGTATGAATAACGCCTTTACGATCTAACATGTAAATATGTTCACGCAATGCGCCACACTTGATCAGTAGCTCCATACACGCAACCGCTGCGGCACCGGCTCCTAAACAAACGATAATCGCATCTTCGATTTCTTTGCCTTGTACTTCAAGTGCGTTGATCATACCAGCAGCCGTTACAATCGCGGTACCGTGTTGATCGTCGTGGAACACTGGAATGCTACAACGCTCGATCAATGCTTTTTCTATTTCAAAACACTCTGGCGCTTTAATGTCTTCTAAGTTAATACCGCCAAACGTATCAGCGATGTTAGCAACTGTATTGATGAAATCTTCGGTGGTATTGTGTTTCACCTCAATATCTATCGAATCTAGACCCGCAAAGCGTTTAAATAATAACGCTTTACCTTCCATAACCGGTTTTGAAGCCAATGGACCTAAGTTACCTAAACCTAAAATAGCGGTGCCGTTAGTAATAACCGCAACCATATTGCCTTTACCGGTGTATTTGTAGGCATTAGCGGGATCAGCAGCTATTTCACGTACCGGTTCTGCAACACCGGGGCTGTATGCGAGTGCAAGATCCTGTACGGTTTCAGCTGGCTTTGTAAGCTCAACGCTAATTTTTCCTGGAACGGGGTGCGAATGGTAATGTAAAGCTTGTTCACGAAAGTCTGACATAACGCGATTTTATCCTGCAAGTAAGTTAAGTTGAAAGTGAGAGTAAGCAGTTCTTATATCTTATAGGGAACGATACCTATATTATAATTAAATTCAAGCAATATCAGGTCTATCCTGTTATATGCTATATCCGTTAATTTTATGCGTTTTGTCAGCATTTTTTGCAAAAAAGCTTCAATTTTCGGCTATAAAAACGCCACAAAGCATCAAAAAACCCATCTTAAAATGCTCATTATGCAACGCTTTAAAGCAAAAATAATGGCCCATGACTAAAAACCATCAAAGTAAGACGTTAACAACATTTAACCGCAAAAGACCTAACTTTACCGACAAAAACGTTTAATTTATCGCTTTAACGAGAATGACAATATAGTCAACAAATCACTATTTGTCTGTTATTTACTCGCTATACTGGATATAAAAGTGGGAAATAGTCACAACATAATGAATGCGTAAAGCTGGAGCACTAGAGCAAGAAATAAAGACTAAAAGGCGGTGTTTTTAATAAATAGCAGGCATAAAAAAAAGCACCCTAAGGTGCTTTTTCCGACAAAACAACAAGAATTACTTGCTGCTAAGTGAACCGAAACGCTTGTTAAAGCGATCAACACGGCCACCTGTGTCTAAAACTTTTTGCTTACCAGTGTAAAACGGGTGACACGCAGAACATACGTCTAAGTGAATGTCTTTACACAGAGTAGAACGAGTTTCGAATTTATTTCCACATGAACATGATGCTGAAATTACTTCGTACTTAGGGTGAATACCTTCTTTCATAGAAACCTCTAGTTAAGGCCGCATCGCTCTCCAAACCCGGAGTCTGGCACCATACGTCGTTAAAACAAATTATTTAGGACGCGTATTCTAAGCAACAACCCCACTTGCTACAAGCTTTAAATGTCGTTTTTGCTAATAAAATGAACAAAAGTTTTAAAGAAGATATTTGCAGGTAGGTTTTCAGCCATAATTTTAGTACATTAACTCCCTTATTCGTTCTTGTTTGGGTTGTTATGAGTTTTGTTGAAGTTGCTATAAAAGTACCGTTGCATCGCACCTTTGATTATCGCATTCCAGAGCAACTCGATGGTTTATCGGTGATGCCTAAAGTCGGTGCGCGGGTATGGGTGCCATTTGGTAATCAGCGCAAAGTTGCGGTAGTACTGGCGCTAAAAACCAACACCGATGTGCCGGTTAATAAACTTAAAGCAGTGCTTGAAGTGATTGATGATGAAGCCGTTTTATCAGAGCGACATATCGAATTATTGCGTTTTACTGCGCGCTATTATTGCTACCCACTAGGTGAAACAATTCATATCGCCCTGCCTGGCGCGCTGCGTCAAGGACTGTGCCCAGATAAAAGCAGTATTAGTATGGTGGCACTAACTGAAAAAGGCGCTAAATTACCGTCTTTAAAAGCAAAGAGCCAACTAAGCTTACTCAAACAACTGGCAGATTCGGGTAAATCATCACTTACAGAATTAAAAGCGCTGGGGTTTAGTAAAAAAACTATCGACAGCTTACTTAACAAGGAGCTGATCAGCCAAACGATTGAACACGACAACCAATGGCAACAACAACTTCCCACCGTAGGCACTAAGCCGACTCTAAATAAAGAGCAAGCAGTAGCCTGTACCACCATTAATCAAGCGGTCGGTTTCAATAGCTTTTTACTAGAAGGTGTCACTGGCAGTGGTAAAACCGAGGTTTACTTACAATGCCTTGAAGAGGTTTTAAAACGCGGTGAACAAGCACTCGTACTAGTGCCTGAAATTGGCCTTACGCCACAAACGGTTAATCGATTTCGTCGTCGCTTTCCTGATACGCCGATTATGCTGTGGCATTCAGCACTGACCGATAACGAACGCTTACAAACTTGGCGCTTTTGTGAAAAAGCCAGTTGCGCAATTGTGATTGGTACACGTTCGAGTATCTTTTTACCATTTTTAAAGCTTGGTATGATCATTGTTGATGAAGAACATGACGGTTCATTTAAACAACAAGATACCTTACGTTACCATGCCCGTGATTTAGCCGCATACCGCGCTTTTCAACATAAAATACCGCTGATCTTAGGCTCAGCAACCCCGGCGCTCGAAACCTTGCATAAGGCAATTCATAATAAATACCAACTACTGAGCCTAACACAACGTGCGCAAACCAGTACCGACAATAAATTTCAGCTGATTGATATGAAAGGCCAGCCGGATCAAGCTGGTATAGCTCATGCCAGTCTTGCCACTATGCGTCAGCATTTAAAACGAGGCAAACAAGTGATGGTATTTTTAAACCGTCGCGGTTTTTCGCCTACCCTGATTTGCCATGAATGTGGTTGGTTAAGTGAGTGCACACGTTGCAGCACTAGTGCGACTTTTCACAAAGCCATCGGCCAGATGATTTGCCATCACTGCGGTGAACAAGAACGCGTGCCGCATCAGTGTCCAGACTGTGGTAGTACACAAATATTTCCTAACGGCAAAGGCACCGAACAAATAGAAGAGTTTTTAACAACCGAGTTTCCTGATACCCCGATTAGCCGGATTGACCGCGACTCAACGCGTCGTAAAGGCAGTTTAGAAAAAGCCCTAGACGATATAAACCAAGGCGGTGCACGGATTTTAGTTGGCACCCAAATGCTTGCCAAAGGTCATCACTTTGCTGATGTGAGCTTAGTATTGATCCTTGATGTCGACGGCGGCTTGTACTCGTGCGACTTTCGCGCCACAGAGCATTTAGCACAATTAGTTACTCAGGTGGCTGGCCGTGCTGGGCGCAGTGGCGAACCAGGTCATGTATTATTGCAAACTCACTTTCCCGAGCATCCTTTATTACAAGATTTAGTCAATAATGGTTATCAAGATTTCGCCCGTTTTGCACTGCAAGAGCGCGATGACGCACAGCTACCACCAATAACTAATATGGCGATTGTCCGCGCCGAAGGTCACAACATAAAGCAAGTGGTCGATTTTTTAACAGATTTAGTTCCAGTCCAAGGTCTAACTGGTATACAATTGCTAGGTCCGATCCCTGCACCGCTCGAGCGAATTGCGGGGAAATATCGCTTTCAATTGCATATTCAAGCGCTCGAACGCCCTCTATTACACCAATATCTCGCGCAAATGGTAGACTACTTAAGTACCAGTAAATTAGCGCAAAAGGTGCGATGGAGCTTAGATGTAGATCCAATAGATATGATTTAAGGTTAGAAGCCCAATACCACCATGGCACAACACGATTTTATTAATAAAAAACCGGGCAACCGTAATAGCAAAAAAACAGCGCCACCGAAAAAACCATTCCCCGTATTATTAGTACTGGTTACCGTGCTACTTGTTGGCGGTTTTAGTTTTGGTTTATGGTATGTCAAAACCAATGCAGATCCAAAGCTGGTTGAACAACAAGCAAACCCAACACCTGCAAAAGTGCAACAAGAGTTGCCTAAACCACGCCCTCCTGAATTCATAAAAGAAATCAAAGAGCATGAAATTCAAGTTGAAGTAAGAGAGCTTGAACAAAAAGGCCCTTATGTAATGCAATGCGGCTCGTTCAGAACCCATGGCCAAGCAGAAACCTTAAAAGCTAAAATTGCATTTGCCGGATTAATCGCCGAAATTCGTGAAACAACTGGCACTAACGGTGTCTGGTATAAAGTGCGTTTAGGTCCTTATAAAACCAAACGTTTAGCCGAAAGTGATAAAAACAAACTAAAGCGTAGCAAAATAACTGGTTGCGGAATTTGGAATTGGACTTGATTTTAGCCCATTAACCCATATTAACTCATCATCAATCGCTTTTAACGAGTCGCCCCTGCGACTCGATGATGAGGAATAACATGACCACTATTGTAAGTGTACGTCGCGGCGATAAAGTCGTCATTGGTGGCGATGGCCAAGTTTCACTTGGTAACACCGTAATGAAGGGCAACGCCCGCAAAGTTCGACGCCTTTATAATGGCAAAGTGATCGCCGGTTTTGCTGGCGGCACTGCTGATGCCTTCACCCTGTTCGAACGTTTTGAAAGCAAGCTTGAAATGCACCAAGGCAATCTAACCAAAGCCGCTGTTGAAATGGCTAAAGATTGGCGTAGCGATCGCGCCTTGCGCAAACTCGAAGCATTGCTTGCTGTTGCCGACTCCACAGCCTCACTGATAATTACTGGTAACGGTGATGTTGTGCAGCCTGAAAATGATTTAATTGCCATTGGTAGTGGTGGTAACTTTGCCCAATCAGCTGCAACTGCCCTACTTGAAAACACCGATTTAAGCGCCCGCGAAATTGTTGAAAAAAGCCTGACAATTGCCGGCAACATTTGTGTATTCACAAATAACTTTCAAACCATCGAAGAATTGTAATAGGAACTGCTATGTCTGATATGACTCCCAGAGAAATCGTTCATGAACTTGACCTGCATATAATTGGTCAAGCAAAAGCAAAAAAAGCAGTGGCTATTGCCCTTCGTAATCGCTGGCGCCGCATGCAATTAGATGAAGATCTTCGCGCTGAAGTAACGCCGAAGAATATCCTGATGATCGGTCCAACCGGTGTTGGTAAAACTGAAATTGCCCGTCGTTTAGCAAAACTTGCCAACGCGCCTTTCATTAAAGTCGAAGCGACTAAGTTCACTGAAGTGGGCTATGTTGGTAAAGAAGTTGAAACCATCATTCGCGACTTGGTTGATGTATCAATCAAAATGACCCGTGAGCAACAAACTAAAAAATTCAAACATCGCGCAGAAGAAGCTGCCGAAGAACGTATTTTAGATGCACTACTGACTCCAGCTAAAGATTCGTCTGGTGAAAGCCAACGCGATGAAGGCTCTTCAACGCGTCAGATTTTCCGTAAAAAATTACGCGAAGGTCAATTAGACGATAAAGAAATTGATATTGATTTAGCCCAAGCACAACCAAATGTTGAGATCATGGCACCACCTGGTATGGAAGAAATGACCAACCAGTTGCAAGGCATGTTCCAAAATATGGCGGGTGACAAGCGCACTAAACGCAAACTTAAAATTAAAGAAGCGTTTAAATTATTGGTTGAAGAAGAAGCCTCTAAATTAGTAAATCCTGAAGAACTAAAAGAGCAAGCAATCTTCGCAGCCGAACAAAACGGTATTGTGTTTATCGACGAGATAGACAAAATCTGTAAGCGCGGAGAATCATCAGGTCCAGACGTAAGCCGTGAAGGCGTACAGCGTGACTTACTGCCACTGATTGAGGGCTCAACCGTGAGCACTAAGCATGGCATGGTGAAAACTGACCATATGTTGTTTATTGCCTCTGGCGCATTCCAAATGGCAAAACCATCTGACATGATCCCAGAACTACAAGGTCGCTTACCTATTCGTGTAGAGCTTGAAGCATTAACCGCTGACGACTTTAAACGTATTTTAACCGAACCACATGCCTCACTGACCGAGCAACAACATGCACTACTTAAAACAGAGCAAGTAAGTGTAGAGTTTAGCGATGACGCCATCGAACGCATTGCCAAAGCGGCATGGCAAGTTAATGAAAAAACTGAAAACATTGGTGCACGTCGCCTACATACGGTAATGGAAAAACTGATGGAAGAAATTTCCTATGATGCATCAGAGCAAGCTGGCACCAGTTTAGTCATTGATGCTGCCTATGTTGAGAAGCATTTAGGTGCACTGGTTGAAGATGAAGACCTAAGTCGCTTTATTCTTTAATTTTAAAACTAGAACTTAGGGCTCAGGCTCTAAGTTCTAGGTTCTAGGCTCAATACACAGGCATAACAATGAAACAAGTTATCAAGGTACATCATCATACCGTTAGCAAAACCCTTGATGTCTATTTTGACGATGACACCCACTGTACTTTTAGTAGTGAGTTTTTACGTGTTCATTCACCGTCTGCCGAAGTACAAGGCCATGGTAACGAACCAATGAAATTGGTACTCGGTAAATCGCAGGTTAGCATCAAAAACATCGAGCCAGTCGGCCACTACGCACTGCGTTTAGACTTTGACGATGGCCACAACAGCGGTTTATTTAGCTGGGCATATTTCACCCACCTACAAGCCCAACATGACGATTTATGGCAAACCTACCAACAACGCCTCGCAGAACATCAAGCCAATAAAGACAGCGTACCGATCAAGTTTGTACCTTAGCGAGTTTGCGAGAGTATAGTTAGCGAGTTAAAAGGTTCAAGGTGAAAGTTAGCGCAGCTCGGCGTTAAAGCTCACTATGTGATTGTGGTTGAGTGTAGTGAAGCGTAATGAGAAAGCGCTAGGTAACTGGCGATTCTGGTTGATTACAGCGAAGCGTAACGAGAACTCGCTAGGTAACTAGGTTCTAGGTTTTTTGAGTCCTAAAATGGTCTGAATAAGCTTTAACTTGTTCTGTCAGATTAATAAGTCTCAAGAAAATTTGATAGCAGAGTTTGTACTTTTATATCAAGTGGTTAACGCCTAAAAACAGACAAGCATCAGTTGGTTAAAATAAGTGAGACGGAGCAAGAACCAACTGTTATCTGTCCTTTTTTAATTACTTTGTTAGCTTTACGATTTTTATGATTTTGTTTTCTTTGGTTATTGATAAGTAGCTAACTTCTAAGCAACTACCATTTTTTACAACTTTACCAGGTAACTCTTTTTCATAGAAAAAAGGGGTTTTTGTGTAACTATTAAATGAAAACTCAACCCCCTCAACTTCGAATGTGGCTGTTTGCCTCTTAACTTTATCTAACCTATAGTTTTGAATGCAGCCTGATACAACTGAAAAATCTCCCGCATCGATCTGTTTTTTAATCTCGCTGTCTTGTTTCAACTCTGAGGATGTTACAAACAACCCTATGAAAAAAATGAACCCGGTAATTGTTAAAAGCCAATTGCGAGAAATATTTACTAAACTCGTTGCAAGGTCAGAAACAGCCGAAAACCTGATCAAAATAGTAAACAACAATAAAGCGGGGAACACCCACAAAAAGTAATCCACGCTGGGATCTATATTAATTTCAAAATAAGGACTCAAAATTTACCTAGTACAGCTCACGAGCCTGTAGAATAACTCGTTTTTATTGTTATTGATGGTTTAACCATAGCGGAGTTGCTATTTTGATTCAATCGCTTAGTAATATTCGTGTTAGATTATCGATTATTTAAATATGCCAATACTAAGCGCTAAGTTTCCCTCATTTACTTCTCATTCCCTTCTCTTTGTGCAAAAAATTTAGTGAATTATTTACAAAGTGGTTAAGAGGCGCTGCGCTTATATGTATCTGCCGTAAGCTACTTGCTTAACTGCCACATCGTCAGACGAAGTAAACGAATTTGCTTATTGAATTAGAGTTGATTTAGAATTGACCGTCACTATATAAAAACGGTCAAATAAAATACTAGTGCCTATTGACAGAGTTTAGGCTCATATGTGTAAGCATGTTTACTACTCAGTTAGCTCTGGCAATATCAATTTCTTTTGCAACTCAACGAACGATTCTTTCGTGTATGGACCAAAGACAAACTCGGTAGCACCCGCAAATTTATGGTCTTTTTCCCGATCTATGTAGTAGTAAGCACATGTCTGTTCTGGGCAAGCATATACTGAAATGAATTTTTCATTTGCATAGATACTCTTGGGCTCATCAATACGCCCAATATAAACTCCATCACCAACGTTAAAGCCAAGACTTTTAACACCGTCTATCCAGTAAACTTCATAGGGTCCGTCACACCAAGAAGAGGAGCATCCCACCAGAAGTACTGCAACCAAAAATGAAATGTGCTTCACGATTCCCCTTGCATGCTAACGACGCAAACAACGGCAGACTTTTTGTTGATTGTTTTGTGCGAAAATGGCGAAGCCACGCACAAAACGAGCAACGAAAAGGCTGTCCAAGGAGCGAAGCTAGTGAGGCTGATTTGCCTTGTTATAAGCTGACATTTTTACGCACATAGTTCCATGCTGTTATGGCACAAGCTGCACCGAATAAACCATAGAGCCCGAGAAAAGTAACCGATTGAATACTAAATATTGTACCCGTCACACCAAACATTAAAACTGGCGTGAGCGCGCCTAATACAAAGCCAGTAAACAAGTAGATGGCAAAATATGCATATTCAGGTAGCCTAAATTTCTGACGAAGTTTTATTAAAGGATATGCCAAAATAAGACACCACATTATCGCAATGGGAAAAGCAATAAAACCAAATATTGTGGCTACCCCACCAAAAGCTGGCAGACTAATTAGAATAATAAGTAAGGCACCTACAAACGCTGCTTGAATACTTGACGCAATTATATGCTTAAACATTGCTTAGCCTTATAACGCCCAAATATGCCGACGAAAGGAGCGCAGCGAGTTGAGGTCGGTATAATTGATTTGTTATGTGCCATCTCGCTGCTTAATATGCTCTTGCGTTTCAGTTGGGATTAAATCGGCGTATAGCTGCTCAAGTTCTTTTGGCTTTGTTAATAGTTCTTCAGCAATAAAGTTCAAGATTCCGAACAGTTTTTGGGCAACATCAGCATTATCGTCTAAGTTTATCTGGCCAGGATGAACAGCATTGTTTCCTACAACTCTAAGTAAATCTAAAGCTTGTTGAATTTTAGGACTCAGACCTTCTGCAACCAATTCTTTGATATCTCCATTGATATTCTTGCCACTCTTACCAACTTGTTCTAACAATTTCTGGAGTGCCAGTCTCAGCAAAGCTGTTGAACCTTTCGGTGAGTCGACAAGAATTGAGGAAGCCTCAAGGTAAAGCGATTTTATATCTTCGCTTAAGTCAGCGTTTGGTGGTGGCAGCGTGGTTTTCTTAGGAAAAACAATTTCCTCATTAACCCAAAGTGTAAATTCTTCACACGAGGAGCATGTCGCCACTGCGAAGCCATCAGGAACGAAGTTATAAAAGTTTCTGCTAAATGAATTTTCAATTTCCTCTAGAAACCTGCTTATTTTCCCTTGCGAATAATCATCAATCTTTGCCCTGTAATTCAAATAGAGATGGTTAATTATTTTGGTAGCTGTCGAACTTGCATTGTTCGCCGTGAACCACTCTTGGGTAGCAACTGTTTCGCAGTGTGGGCACTGAAATTTCTTACTTCCATACTCAGGAATCATTATTCACTCCGAAATTTGATAGCACATAACGCCGCTATAACCTGCCCAAATTATGGAGCAGTTTTGTGCGACAATGAGCGCAGCGAATTGCACAAAATCGCGTAGTAATTTGGGTCAGGTTGATAGCTTTGTTAGCTACTGAACCTTTCGATAAAACATGTTACCGAATTTAGACTCGAAAACGTAATAAGATTTCCGATTCCCCCTGTATAGAGCAGGATATTGATCGACCAATTCGTGTTCCTGCTCCATGACTATACGGAATAACATTGGTGGTGATTCCCTATACCACTCAATTACTCCTTGAACAGTTTTAACACTTCCATCTTTGAGTTTTTCACTAAAAAGAAATCTATCATCTTTTGTTATTTCAAAAGTAAAATGTTCTTTTTGCCAGTCAGAATTTCTGCCTGGGTAAAAGCTACTATCAATCTCGTATAGTCCTACGACATGCTCTTTCGTTATTGGAAAATGAGCGTATAGAGCAAGCCCAACTAGAATGCTAGGCAACACCCAAATTACGCCAAGTTTTTTAAGGTAAATTAACTCTTTCGTTTTTACGTACTTCCATACATTTATAAGCGAAGACACACCCACGAATATGACAAAGAGAAAGAAAAACAAAAAACCAAAAAACGGCACGTACTATATTCCCTTAGGTAGCTAACAGCTTATTGAACACCATTTTGGTGGTTTATAACACACCAAAACGGCGTATATTATATACTCTGATAATTCCACCAATAATTACTTTTGTAAACAAGTAATTAAAATAGCTAAAATACAAAGCTTGTTATTTTGCATCAAAACGGCGGTTAATAATGTTATCGGACAAAATTAGGATCCTACTCAAAAAACAGGACTAAGTTTAACTTTTACCGGCGTCCGCTTTTGCTCATAAATGCCAGTTAGATGAAGTCCAAGTCTATTTATCGAAACTGTAAGATAAGATATGAGCCACTACAAATAATCATAACTTTTCTATTATTTAAAGCACTGCACTTTAGAGTAAAAAGATTGATATCGCCCTTGCCTATTTACTTTAAGTTAGCTATTACTTGCTCTCTGGTAGCCTAACTTTTTTATATGTTTTATTACACTTTGGACAAAAGATGTCTAAATCAAACTTATAATTCACACATTGAAAAAAGAATCCAAAAACCTTACTGCCAATTTTTATGAATGTGAGGATAAATGCTGTTGCAACCATTAAGTTAAACTCATACATTCCAGCCTTATCAAGAGCCCAGTCAATAACAAGCTCAACGATTAAAAGTGCAACCACTTTTTTGTGTTTTTTAATTGCGGCAAAAATTAGAACGGCAAAAGCAATAAAGCGAGCAAAACTTTGCGACTCCTCAGCTAAGAAAGCCACAATCCCAATGGGTATAGATAAACAAAGGCTGAGAAAGATAAACCCAACCATGTCTATTTTTGACATCCAAAAATGTATTTTGAAATCTTTTTTAGCCGCACACTGATTACACTTTAGCAAAGAGGCTCCAATTAACTGGTTTATCGTCGAGAAATAAAACTGAGAGTAACCTTTAACCTAAAAATAAAAATAAAAAAGTGTGAAAACAAAAAAGCCATAACTTTCAAACAACTCAGGGCTGCTTAAAACTTATGGCTTAGCGCTTAAAGCTCAGCTAACTCCTAGAGCCTAAACCCTAGAACCTAGCTTCTGTTTTTAAACCTTAAACTTATCTATCGCGGCGTAAAGTACCCTAGCTTGCTCTGATACTTCTTCGCTAGTTTGTGCATTTCTTGATGAATGAGCTGAGGCATCTTCGGCGATATCACGAATACGCACGACGTTTTTATTCACCTCAGAAGCAACTTGGCTTTGCTCGTCAATTGCGGTGGCAATATGCGTGCTCATTTCCATAATAGTTTGCACATCTTCGGTAATAGAGTTCAGTAGTTCACCCGCCTTTGTTGCTTGTGCTGCGCTTTCGCCGCCTTGTGTTCGGCATCGTTGCATTATGCTTACGACTTCTTGAGTACGCCCTTGTAAAATCGAGATAATACTCTCAATCTCTTTGGTTGACTCTTGAGTACGCTGTGCAAGTGAACGCACTTCATCAGCAACAACAGCAAAGCCTCGGCCTTGCTCTCCGGCGCGCGCAGCTTCGATTGCGGCATTGAGTGCTAGTAAATTAGTTTGTTCAGCGATACCACGAATAACATCCAATACTGAGCCAATAGTTTCACCGTCTTTTTCAAGCTGTGATACTACGGTAGAGGCATTACCCAGTGAATCGGATAATTGATTGATCTGCTTAACCGTTGCTTCAACTTCTTTGCGCCCCTGTTGAGCACTTTGATTAGTTGATTCTGCTTTTTTGGCTGCGGCCTCGGTATTATGAGAAATGTCTTGAATGGTGGCTTGCATTTCCGTCGCGGCGGTTGCAACCATATCAGCTTCATGCAACTGCTCTTGCATACCCGAGCTCGTTGCTGCGGTGCTCTCCGATAAGTGATCGGTAGCAATATTTAAAGTCGTTAAAGCTGTATTTACTTCGTAAATGAGTTTTTTGAAGTCACTTATAAGACTATTAAAATCAATTGTCATGGTGGTTACTTCATCTTTACCACTGTGTTCTATAACAAGTCTTAAATTATTATTTCGACGAATTTCATTGATGGTGTGATACACCCGTTCAATTGGGACGATAATCGAACGACTTGTAAAGTACACCAAGATCATCACCAGCAAGCTGGCAACAATAAAAATTATTATTGCGAGCATTTGCGTTTTTGCAGCAGTAGACTCAACTTGCTGCTTAGTTGCAGTTGTAATTAAAGTAACTAAATCATCACTTTGTTTAACGCTGTCTCTCATTTTACCAAGTGCACCTGAACCTAAATCCAGACCTAATGCAACTTGCTCATCAACTAACGATTTAAACTTACTTTTATAAATAGCAAGTAAACGTAACAGCTCTGACTGGTCACTTAAAGCTAAGTTTTCGTTGCGAATTTGGCGCTCAAGCTCCGATACACCGTCTTCAAAACGAGTTAAATATTTTAGGTCAAAACGCAGCATAAAATCTTTTTCAGAGCGTCTAAGCTGTAACATCAAAGTGAGTAAATGATAGTTATCTTGTTTGTCTAACAACGTTTCCATTTTATGTACTGCGTCTCGCAGTTCGCCATAAAGCGCATCTTTGGGGTGTAAGCCTATTTTCTTCTGTAATTGCACAACCTTTTGAAAATCATCATTATACTGCTTAGCAAGTACTGCAAATTGCTCTACTTGCACAGTGGCAATATCAAGCTCGGCTGATAATTGAGCCAATTTTTTAATTTTAATCTGCAACTGTTCATATTCTTGATCGAATAACTCTAAGCTGCTTTCTTGTTTATAAAACAAAAAGTCTTTTTCGTACTTGCGCATTGACAGTTCATGTATATCGAGTTTTTCAGCATACTGAATCGTTTCATTTAGTTTTAGCATAATGCGTGCCTCATAAATAATGACGCACAACATAACGACCATAGCGAGACCAACAACTAATGCATTGACTTGTAAACGACGTTTAATAGTCAAATTTTGGAGTAAACTCATTAACAACAGCCTATAAAATAAATCACTGCAAGATAGTATAGTTAAATAACTAACAATTGGCTTACATTATTATTGTTTTTTCTACAGTGTTTTAAAAAATCAGTTGATTTTAAATTTAGCCTACCGAAGACCACAAATTTTGATGTAATTCCTGTGTGTTATGCCACTGTCTTGCAGCTAACCACTCAACTAATGGCTGTGGATCACTTGGAAAATTAATCTGTTTTTGTGAGGTACTATTGAGCCAATCATCCAACGCATTGGAGTTTAAGTAATTCATTACGTGCGCGGCTTTCATTGCTAATAATGTTTGTGCATTGGCGTCTTGTTCAAACTGCCCTGACAATGGTTTCAATAACAGTTTTTTACCTAATTTTAGTGCTTCGCTAGAGAGCTCAAAACCCGCATTTGCGATCACACCACTGGCATTAGCTAAATCATTTAAAAAGCCACCACGTGAAGGGGCTCGTAGATGAATATTCGCGGTTGAACTATTTTGTGCTTGCGGGTGGTAACAATAGAATTCTTTTTCAGGAAACTCTTGTAAGTAATCAATCACACTTCGCAGTTCTTCAAAAGGTAAATATACCAAAACTTTATTGTCAACATTGACTGGATTATCATGCTGATGATGAGCAATAAAAGGAGGGATGATATTTTGCGCAAATGGTTGCCAATGCACGCCTAAATAGGTATCAGCAGGAGCATAATATTTTATGAATGAGCGGCGCAGCAAACTATGCCCAAACATTGGTACTTTGGGTGATAAAAATGCAGCTTGATGACTCATGCCTATGACTGGCACTGCTTGGCGTTTTGCTGCCCATGCGGTGATCGGTTCAAAGTCATTAAACACAAAATCATAACCCGATACATCTAACTGTTTAATATCTTTTAGTAATCTGCATATACGGCTATTTTTCACTGTTTGGTAACTATTGACTTGACCATTTTGAGTAGTAAAAGATAACCCCCGAAAGCTGCGATAATTAGTAAACTCGTCCATATCAAAGTAATTCTGCTGGGCTCGCCCTGAAAACACATAATCTACAGCAATCCCCATTTGCTTAAACGCATTCGCCATCACCCGTGCTCGGGTTATATGACCATTACCAGTTCCTTGAATGCCATAAAGTATTTTCATAAGGTAGCCACTATCAAGATTGCCAATAAACCACAGCTTCCCCCCATCAATGCACCAAGCACTACATCAACAGGAAAATGTACCCCAAGTAACACCCGCGATGCTGCGACCCCAGTTGCCCACAAAAAACATAACTCTGCGAATTGCGGGAAATACTGCGCTAAGATAACGGCCACTAAAAATGCGCCAGCACTGTGCCCTGACGGTAAACTAAATTTATCACTGGGCGTAATGTAAGCGCCTTTTACTAAACAATCACATGGCCGAATTCTGGCAAAACTATTTTTAGCCACGTAATAAATGGGTCGCTCAATTAAAAAGCCCAGCAATAGAGTCATCGCCATAAGCCGTAATTCAGCTTCACTGCTAAGCCAGCCAAAACCAACAGCGATTAATACATAAAGCCCTCCATTGCCTGTTTTTGAGAAACCTAAAGCTGAATTTTTTAACCATTTTGGGGCATTGCCATTAAATAGCATCAAAAACAAACTTTGGTCCAGTTGGACAACTTTTTTTAGCATGTTGTTCTCACTCATTACTTGCTCCTTTAATTGTGCAAACTCTGTACACAAATTCAGCTTAGGCGGTGAAAATAACAATTGAGTGACGCTTTTAAGACACTAATATTGCTTTTCCTGTTTTAGCGCAATAATTGTTTAAAAAGAGCGCAATTTACTGTTATTAAGTCGTTGTTATTGCATTTAAGAAAGGTATACTGAACATCAGCTCACGTATCTTTAGAAAGGATAGAAAAATGGATTACAGCACTTCAGATTTATGCGATCACTTTGCCGATGTGGTCGATGTGCTCGAACCTATGTTTATTAACTTTGGTGGTCGCCACAATTTTAGTGGCCGTATTAAAACCGTCAAATGTTTTGAAAATAATGAACTGATCCGCGACATACTCTCTCAAGACGGCGAAGAATGTGTATTATTAATTGATGGGGGTGGTTCAACTCGTCGCGCATTAATCGACATCGAGCTTGCTGAACTAGCTGTAGAAAATAACTGGCAAGGCATTGTGGTATACGGTGCAGTACGTCATGTTGATGAACTTGAAGAGCTTGATTTAGGTATTCAAGCAATTGCTTCAATCCCTGTTGCAGCAGACAGCACCGGGGCTGGTGAAGACGGCATTGGCGTTAACTTCGCTGGTGTATCATTCTTTGATGACGACTTTATCTATGCAGATAGCACCGGTATTGTATTATCTGGTGAAGAACTTGAACTGGAAATCGTAGAAGAATAACGAGTGTCAAACCACCTACATATCTATGATGAAGCGACTGTAAAACCTTGGTGTAGCAGTCGCGCTAATGAAAGAAAAGCATGGCAGTCAATAGCCCTACTTGACACTGGTGTTGATCCTTTACAAGCCATGCACGATGCCGCGCAATTTGGTATTAAGTATGTATTACTAGGTATTTGCGAAGATATCGGGCCACGCGCCAACTTAGGCAATGGTGGTGCCGAAGATGGCTGGCAAGCATTTCTTAAGCGCTTTTTAAATCAACCTGATAACCAATTTTTAGCGAACGAAAAAGTTTTGTTATTAGGCGAAGTCGCGATCAGCGATTTGACTCTTGCGGCGCGCGATTTATCAAACCAGAATCCTCAGCAACTAACACAATTACGCCAGTTATGCGCCCAGCTTGATCAACGTGTTGAGCAAGTGCTGAGCTTAATTTTTGCTGCAGGGTTAGAGCCAATCGTTATTGGCGGTGGCCATAATAACTGCCTTGGTATTATTCGCGCATTAAGCAAGCATAAACAGCGCCCAATAAACGCGATCAACTTTGACCCTCATGCCGATTTCCGTGACTGTGAAGGCCGCCATAGTGGTAATGGTTTTCGCTATGCATATAACGAGCAACACTTAAATAATTATCATGTTATTGGCATGCACGAGCTGAAAAACAATCAAGCAATTATTGATGCTTTAGCTGCTGCCCAATTTAGTTATGATAGCTACCAAGCGCTGCAAGTTAGGCGCGAAAAAACCTTAACTGAAGCATGCCAGCAGGCACTATATAATCTAATTGATGCACCACTTGGGGTTGAAGTGGATCTTGATAGCATTTCATTAATGCCCGTCAGTGCGTATACCAATTGTGGTTTTAGTGTTAGCGATGCCGAACACTTTGTGCATTTAGCTGCCAGTCAAGTAAACAGCCAATACTTGCATTTATGTGAAGCAGCCCCCAACCAACATCCTAGTGGTATACAGGCCGGAATGAGCGATGCAGGGCAAATAATCACAGCTCTCGTGAATGCTTATTTACAAGCCAAAGCAAACTAAAAAACGATTACGGATGCTCTATTTGCCATTGTTTTAACCAAGAGATCATGCCAACACTGCTAAGTGGATGACTATAGTAATAACCCTGCGCGGCATAGGCGTTTAAACTTTTTACAAAATTAAGCTGCTCCAGTGTTTCTACCCCTTCGCAAATTACCTTCGCATTTTGTTGGTTATGCATATCAACCATACCACTTATCAAACTACGAACATGGCTTTGATGACTGAAATCAGCTGTTAATGAAGGCGCTATTTTTACATATGCAACGGCTAAATTTGGTAACTTAGCAAGCCAAATAGGGCTATCACCAAGGCCATCCACACAGACTTTAATACCAATGCTATTGATGCGTGCGACCATTGCTTTACCTTGCTCATCTAAACTCATAAACAGATTAAGTGGACACTCGACAATTAAATCGCCAGCTTGTAGTTGATGTTCGATAAAAATGTGATCAAGGAATTCGATAAATTCTTCATTTAGCATTTCAGAGCCAAATAAATTTATACTCAAAGGCATCGTTATGCCTTCCATGCGCAGTGCCATTGCAAGCTCTGCGGCGCGTTCAATAACAAATGTGGCTAATGGATAAGCAAGCCCTGCAACACGTATATCATCAATAAATCGATTAGCCGATAAAATCCCTTGTCTGGGATGTTGCCAACGCAGTAACAACTCTAAAAATTCAATTTTTTCATCGTGATTGCAAATGATGGGTTGGAAATACAATTCAAGTTCGCTAGAAAAATCGATATTTGCTAATTCTTTCAAACGCGCTTGCTGTTCTAATTGCTCTATTCTCATTTGTTGATGGTACACCACCACTTGTTGTTTTGGGTGGCTATCTAAAGCGAGGTAAGCAAACGAAATTAAATTATCAAAGCTATTTTCTTGTTCATCGCAATCAACGAAACTGGCCCGTGCATTGACTTTAATAGTGCAATTAGCCACATTAAACGGCTTCAAGGTGGCCCCTAGTATTTGATTGATTAATTGCTCATGTAGATGTTTTTGCTGCGCTAAATTACATATAAACGCAAAATTTAGGCCACCAAGGTGAGCTAATTTTTGTTCCCCAGCTAAATTAATCACTTCTTCAATAAGCAGTAGCTGCTTAATACGGTTTGCAGACTGCGCTAATAGTAAATCCCCAAAGTCTCGGCCAATATGCTGATTAACCTGAGCAAACCCCTCCAACCGGATAACCACCAACGCAGCTCGTTGTTGATTGTTTTTACGCCAGTCGTAATAGCCTTGGCGTAACTGCTTAATATCGGGAAGATTTAATAACGGCGCAGGCTCCATAAAGTGATTTATATGCGCTGCGTCATCAGCCTCAGCAACAAGTTCTTCATCATCAAAATAGCCAGACATCGCCAGTACAATGCTCGCCAGTACAATTAAATAAAGAGGTAACTCAAGTAGTAAATGAGCCGCTAAGCACACCGTAAATACGAGTGCTGAGCAACAGCTCAAAGTGAGCATAGTCCACTTATTTTGCGAAAATGCCAGCCATAAATGCAAACCAATACTCAGTGCAAATAGTAACTCCAAAAAGTTAAAGCCGCCACTTAATACTGCCAACCCAAGTACCCCATTGCTGAGATAGCTAAAGCGCAGTAATGGCTTTTTAACCACGCACAAGGCACAGATCATCGCCATAAAAATAGCGCCGGCTAAAAAAGTAGGCGTCAATATATTGTTTAAAAAAGCGCTCCCTGCAGAATATTCAAGTCCCGTATTTGTTAATAGCGCAAGTAAAATCATTTTTTGAGTACAACATTACAACAGACTAATTTAGTCTACCCAAAATCCACAGATTTAACAGTTTATTCACGCCAAATTGATAACTTAATTGTGCTGGGTGGGATATTTGCCAATGAGCTATATCGGCACGCATGCCGACTTTTAACACTCCGCGATCAGTTAAACCCAATGCTTTTGCGGCATTACGCGTAACTCCGGCGAGAGTTTCTTCAGGAGTTAAGCGAAATAAAGTACACCCCATATTCATCATTAATTGCAAAGAACACAAGGGTGATGTACCTGGATTAAAGTCTGTCGAAATCGCTATTGGTACTTGATACTGCTTTAATAGCTCAATTGGCGGCTGTTTGGTTTCGCGTAAAAAATAAAATGCCCCGGGTAATAATACCGCTACAGTGCCTGCTGCAGCCATGGCCTTTACTCCAGCTTCATCTAAATGTTCAATATGATCAGCAGATAACCCATTAAATTCAGCGACTAATTGTGCTCCTTGCTGATTTGAAAGCTGTTCAGCATGACATTTCACTGGCAAATTATGTTTTTTTGCGGCATTAAAAACTCGGCGAGTTTGCTCATTACTAAAACCAACATTTTCGCAAAACACATCGACAGCATCGGCTAAATTTGCAGTGACCACTTGCTCAAGCATCTCATTACAAACCAGATCGATATACTCATCACTGCGACCTTTATATTCCAAAGGTAGGGCATGCGCCCCCAAAAATGTCGTTTTTACATCAATCGGGTGATTTTCACCTAACAAACGTGCCACTTCGAGGATTTTAACTTCATTTTCGCAATCAAGTCCGTAACCAGATTTGATCTCAACGGTACTCACTCCCTCGGCATAGAGGGCATTGAGACGATCCTTCGCGAGCACAAATAAAGCCTCATGATCCGCAGCTCGTGTTGCTGCTACCGTACTAGCGATCCCCCCACCTTGCGCTGCTATTTGCTCGTAACTAACACCTTGTAAACGCTGTTCAAACTCTTCAGCTCTTGAGCCGGCAAACACTAAGTGGGTATGACAATCAATTAAACCAGGTGTTAGCCACTGCCCTTTTGCTGAAAGCATCGGCGTTGCTAATACGTCGAATTTAGGTAAATCGGCTTGTTTACCCAACCACACAATGACACCTTTGCGGATAGCCAATGCTGCATTTTCGATGGCGCCATAAGGGGCTGCAATACTGCAATCCATAGTTGCGATATTGGCATCTGTGATCAATAAATCCCAGTCATTAGCCGGATCATTTGCAGTGATTGTTGTCATATTAACTCCGAAAATTATTTTTTATCAGTCTAACAAGTCATCTTGTATATACAAGGTAAATATGCCATCTTATAGTTAATAACAAATTTAAAAGACCATAATAATTCAAATGACGACACCTAAGTTCGCACAAATAAAGCAATTTATTGTTGATAATATCCGCAGCGGCGCATGGCTTGAAAACCAACGTGTGGCTTCTGAAAATGAATTAGCAGAACAATTTAGTGTTAGTCGAATGACTGCGCGCCGAGCATTAAGCGAGCTCACCGAAGCGGGTATACTGACTCGTAGTCAAGGTTTAGGCACGTTCGTTGCCAGTTTTAAATCGCAATCATCATTGCTTGAAATCAAAAATATAGCAGATGAAGTCAAGGCCCGTAACGGCAATTATAGCTGTACAGTATTAGTGCTTGAATCTATCAGCGCCGTTGCGCCAATTGCGATTGCACTGGGTGTTGAAGTAGATAGCGTGGTGTATCGCAGTGTATTAGTGCATAACGAAAACGAACAGCCACTGCAAGTTGAGGAGCGCTTTGTTAACCCTGCACTAGCAACAAGCTACCTTCAACAAGATTTTACTGCGTTAACTCCGCACGAATATTTATCGAGCGTCGCACCATTAACGGAAGCGCGCCATACGGTAGAAGCAATAATGCCTAACAGCGAAATGTGCCAATGGCTTAATTTATACCATGAAGAGCCATGCTTACAGGTGATTAGGCGTACTTGGTCATCATCTGGGATTGTTAGTTTTGCCCGTTTAGTATCACCGGGTAGTAAGTATCGCTTAGGCGGACATTTAACTTTTAAAAAGTAATATGTAATAAATAACATTAGAAAGAATATAAAAATCAAAAATGATGCGCTTCACAGCGTATTTTTTGAAACCAATAAGCTTGTATATACAACAGGAGTAATCTATGAACAACAGACTTGATGAATCTCGCGTTATCCGCGCCCCACACGGCGATAAAATCAGCGCTAAGAGCTGGCTCACCGAAGCAGCTAAGCGCATGTTAATGAATAATTTAGATCCTGAAGTAGCCGAACATCCACATGCTTTAGTTGTGTACGGTGGGATTGGTCGTGCAGCGCGTGATTGGCCTTGCTTTGATAAAATCATCGAAACTCTCGACAGACTCGAAGACGACGAAACGCTACTCGTACAATCAGGCAAACCTGTTGGGGTATTTAAAACTCACAGTAATGCACCGCGAGTATTAATTGCCAACTCAAACTTAGTACCTCACTGGGCTAATTGGGAGCATTTTAACGAGCTCGATAAACTTGGTTTGATGATGTATGGGCAAATGACTGCGGGATCATGGATCTACATTGGATCACAAGGCATAGTACAAGGTACCTACGAAACCTTTGTAGCGATGGCAAAACAACATTTTAATGGTGACGCTGCTGGAAAGTGGGTGCTAACCGGTGGCTTAGGCGGTATGGGCGGCGCGCAGCCACTTGCGGCAACCATGGCGGGATTTAGCGCACTCGTAGTTGAATGCGATGAAACGCGTATCGATTTTCGGATCAAAACCCGCTATGTGGATGTTAAAGCAACCGATTTAGATCATGCACTGGAGCTTATCAACGAGGCGTGTGGCAAAGGCGAAGCGCTGTCAGTCGGCTTACTTGGTAATGCCGCTGATGTATTTAGTGAGCTTGTTAACCGAGCTATTACTCCCGATGTAGTGACCGATCAAACCTCTGCTCACGACCCGTTGAATGGCTATTTACCGCAAGGTTGGAGCATGCAACACGCGGCTAAAATGCGTGAACAAGATCCACAAGCGGTTGTCAAAGCAGCTAAGCAATCGATGGCTGTGCAAGTCAACGCAATGTTAGCACTACAACAAGCTGGTGCTGCAACAACTGACTACGGCAATAACATTCGTCAAATGGCATTTGACGAAGGCGTAACAAATGCCTTTGATTTCCCAGGTTTTGTGCCAGCTTATATTCGTCCATTATTTTGCGAAGGAATTGGTCCATTCCGTTGGGTGGCATTATCAGGCGATCCTGAAGATATTTATAAAACCGACGCAAAAGTGAAAGAGCTTATTCCTGACGACAAACACTTACATAACTGGCTTGATATGGCTCGTGAACGTATTCAATTCCAGGGCTTACCTGCTCGTATTTGCTGGGTTGGCTTAAAAGACCGCGCTCGTTTAGCGCTGGCGTTTAATGAGATGGTCAAAAATGGTGAGCTTAAAGCACCGATTGTGATCGGCCGTGACCATTTAGACTCAGGCTCAGTTGCGAGTCCAAACCGTGAAACCGAAGCAATGAAAGACGGCTCAGATGCAGTATCAGATTGGCCATTACTTAATGCATTACTGAATACCGCAGGAGGTGCAACATGGGTGTCACTTCATCATGGTGGTGGTGTAGGTATGGGCTTTAGCCAACATTCTGGCGTAGTCATTGTTGCTGATGGCACCGACGAAGCAGCTGCGCGGGTTGGTCGCGTATTATGGAATGATCCTGCAACGGGCGTTATGCGCCACGCGGATGCAGGTTACGATATTGCAATTAATTGTGCGACCGAGCAAGGCCTCGACCTGCCAATGTTAAATAAGGAATAATCATGTTTAAACTCACCCTAACACCTGGAAAGCTCGATTTAGCAACACTGCGCCAAATTAATTTATCACCAGTGACGTTAACGCTCGCCAAAGATAGCGAGATAAAAATAGCAGCCAGTGCACAAACCGTGCAAGACGTGATTGACCAACACAGAACGGTTTATGGCATTAATACCGGTTTTGGCTTACTCGCCAATACTAAAATTGCTGAACATGAATTAGAGTTACTCCAGCGATCCATTGTACTTTCCCATGCTGCGGGCATCGGTGCTTATATGGATGACAGCACAGTACGATTGATGATGGTATTGAAAATTAATTCATTATCACGTGGCTTTTCTGGCATTCGCCTAAAAGTGATCGAATTCTTTATGCAGTTACTTGCTGCACAAGTCTATCCATGCGTGCCAAAAAAAGGCTCGGTAGGTGCATCTGGCGATTTAGCGCCACTTTCACATATGTGTTTACCACTGCTCGGCGAAGGCGAAATGCGCTATCAAGGTAAACTCATTAGCGCTGCTGACGGTCTTAAAATAGCCGGTCTTGAGCCATTAACACTGGCTGCTAAAGAAGGCTTGGCTTTGTTAAATGGCACTCAAGCCTCTACCGCATTTGCGCTTCAAGGGCTATTTCGGGCTGAGGATTTATATGCACAAAGCTGCGCGATTGGCTCAATTAGTATTGAAGCAGCAATGGGAAGTCGCTCGCCATTTGATGCACGTATTCATGAAATTCGTGGCCAACTTGGTCAAATCGATACCGCGGCAATGTTTCGCGATATGCTCGGTGAACATTCACAGATCAGCGAAGCTCATGTGGATTGTGAAAAAGTACAAGACCCGTATTGCCTACGCTGTCAGCCACAAGTACTTGGTGCGTGTTTAACGCAAATTCGCCAAGCAGCCGAAGTGTTGTTGTGTGAATCTAATGGTGTAACCGACAACCCATTAGTATTTGCTGATGTAGGCGATATTATTTCGGGAGGTAACTTCCACGCCGAGCCTGTGGCTATGGCAGCCGACAATTTAGCATTAGCGATTGCCGAAATTGGTGCACTAGCTGAGCGTCGTATTGCGTTACTCATTGATTCAAACTTATCAAAGTTGCCACCTTTCTTAGTTGAAAACGGCGGCGTTAATTCAGGCTTTATGATTGCACAAGTAACCGCAGCAGCATTAGCGTCTGAAAATAAATCATTGGCGCACCCTGCTTCTGTGGATAGCTTACCAACTTCAGCTAACCAAGAAGACCATGTTTCTATGGCAACTTTTGCAGCACGTCGTCTGCAAGAAATGGCTGATAACACGCAAGGCGTACTGGCAATTGAATGGTTGGCATCTGCGCAAGGGTTAGAATTTAGAAAGCCATTGCAGGCATCAGCCAAAGTTGAACAAGCTAAAGCAACACTGCGCACAAAAGTGAGCTACTACGATAAAGACCGTTATTTTGGCCCAGATATCGAAGCAGCTAATTTATTATTACAGCAAGGTGAGTTGTGTAATTTATTACCTAAAGGCGTATTACCGTCGTTTTAAATAGCAAACTGATAGTTAAAACCAAGTGATTCAATAGCCGAACCATCAATGATGCGTTCGGCGCTTTCGTCACTCGTAAATGTAGGAGGGGTTGTTCCGTATTGCTGGCATTTTTGCTGATAGTAATCTGCTTTGGTTGGATGAGCTGGATTGACTACATTGTAAATTGGCGCTGCAACTTGCCAATTCTCCAACACAGTAACAATCGCATTAATAACATCTTGTTGCTGCACCATATTAACGGTTTGGTTGCTCGAACTTTGTAGTTCTTTGCCTGCCACAAAACGCCCAGGCTCTCGCTCTGGCCCAATTAAACCACCGAGTCTAAGTACTTTTCCACCCGCATTTAATACCAGTTGCTCAGCATCAATTAATGGCTGTTGGCGTGCAGTGCTTACTTTAATCTCACTTTGCTCTGTATAGGTTAGATTATCTTGAGCATACACAGCCGTTGATGAACACAACAAAAAGCCTTTTGCATTCATGGTGCCTGCCAGTTCAATGGCTAATTTTAACGTGGCTAAATAATGGCTATCAGCGTGGCGACTACGTGGTGGTATAGCACACACCCACCACGCATTATGTAAATCTAGTTGATGAGCTAATTGCTGATCTGCAAATACTAACTGGCGCTGAAAAGCATGTTGATGCTCAGCGCTGCGATGAGTGCCTTGAACATCCCAACCTTTTGCGAGCTGTTGTAAGCACAATGGCTGACCCAACCAACCTGCGCCCAATACTATTAATTGGTCTTTATTTTTACCCGCCACGTAACATCACCCTTACAATTAAATAGAAATTTGTTCACTTCTCTCATCGCACACAATAGCGATTAAGATAAAGATATGATTAGATAAGAGTGCTTACTCTACTAAATAATAAGAATGTGTGCACTTATGTTACGAAATCTATCATTACGAAAAAAAATCCTGTTATTAATTGGTGGCACTATCAGTGTGCTGTTACTTATTGCCTCGGCTTACTTTGTGAACCATATCGCCGCCTTGTCTCGTCAAAGTATTGAACGTGAAGCATACAGCTACTTACAAAGCGAACAGCTGTCAATGCAGAGCTATTTTGCTCAATATGGCAAAGTTGTAGAAACTTTTGTGAATAATCCTCATCTCGTTAACTGGTTTGACGCATGGGATAAACGCGACCAAACACTCCAAGGCGCGCCAGGCTACGAAGAAGTAAATCAAGACTTTATACGCATTAGTGGCAATGATGAAAATATTCTCTCGGCATTTTTTGCCTCCGCCAAAACCGGTGAATATTTTAAAGAGCATGAACGTACTACCCACTATAATGGCCAGCCGTATTACGCTTATAAACGTGGTTGGTGGCAAGATGCATTAAAAATTAACCGTTTATATGTCGGGCCCATTTCAGTTGATTTAACCACAGGTAATGCCTCTGCGGTTGTGCAACAGCCTGTTTATAATAAGCAACGCGAACTAATTGGTTTTGGTGGCGTCGATTTACAACTGAATAAAATCAATAAAATGGTCGAAGATATTCGTTTTAACGGTCAAGGTTTTGGCTTTTTACTCGATGGCGACCAAAAAGTGGTGCATTTATCAAAACGTACCAACCATAAACTTTCAATCACCGATGAAGGTCCTAACGGTAAAGAGGGGTTAGAAGTACTTGAAAAACAATTTAGCGACACGCAAGGCTTCAGTTCGCTCAACCAGCAAATGAAAAATAACGTCGCTGGTGATGCCAAGGTAACCTTACAAGGACAAGAGTACTTTGTGGTTTATAACCGCTTACAATTAGAGCATCCTTATCTAAACTGGTACGTGGGTATTTTAGTGCCACGCACTATGATTGATGAGCCAGTAAATGACGCGGTCATGACCACCACCAGCTCGGTCATTATTATTTTATTAATCATCATGGCAATGATTTTGTGGGCTACAAAAATGATCTCACAGCCGATCATCACCTTGACCCATATCATGCGCGATATTGCTTCTGGGGATGGCGATTTAACCCAAAAAATTACTATTGATAGCAAAGATGAAGTTGGCCAGTTAGCTCATCATATGAATACCTTTATTGATAAGTTGCACGTTATGATGCTTAATACCGCAGCACAGGCTGAACAACTTACCGATGCGGCGGCACAATTAAAATCGGTTTCGCAACAAACTAATGACGAAATTCAACAAGAAAAACAGCAGGTTGATAGTGTTAGCGCTGCAGTAACCGAAATGGCGACCACGGTTATGGAGATCTCGCGTAATGCACAACACACCAACAATGCAGCTGAGGAAGTCCAACAGATCACCGCAGATGGCGCCACTCGCTCGCAAAATGCACAAAGCGTGATGACCGCCTTAGCTGACCATATTGGCGAAGCTGCTAAAGTGGTCGCAGGCCTAGAGCAAGAAAGTGGTAACATCGGCGCCGTAGTTGATGTGATCAATTCCATTGCAGAGCAAACCAATTTGCTGGCGCTGAACGCTGCAATTGAAGCCGCCCGTGCTGGTGAGCAAGGCCGTGGCTTTGCGGTCGTAGCCGATGAAGTTCGCTCGTTGGCCAGTCGCACACAAGAGTCAACTGATGATATTCGCAACATGATCTCACGCTTACAGCAAATTGCACAGCAAGCTTCAACTATGATGCAACAAGGACAAGAGCGCGCGCAAAGCTCGGTTACGCAAACTCAAGAAGTACTAGATGCATTGCAAAACATTGCTGACTCAGTGACTAAAGTACAAGATCAAAGTCATCACATTGCCACCTCAACCGAGCAACAAACGGTGGTTGCCGAAGATATAAATAATAGTTTAGCGGCAATTAATCACTTAGTGAACAGCACTGCAGATCATGCCCTTGAGCTTGCTGATGAAGCCAGGGACCTTAACGAGCTTGCCAGCTTACTAAATAAAACCGTTAATCAGTTTAAGCTTAAGTAAGCCAATATTGATAAGCAAAAGAGTGCTCCGGCACTCTTTTTTGTTGTAGATCAATATTCCCTCGACGCATCCTTTTTATACTAACGAAAATGATATAAAAGGTGCGCGTGATGATTAATTTACCCAAATGGGATCAAAGCTTAATAAATAAGTACAATGTGTCTGGACCAAGATACACCTCCTACCCCACAGCATTGTCGTTTAATGATGGCTATCAACAACAAGACTTGATCAGTGCAATTAACTCATCAAACAGTCGCAGCTTATCTTTATATATCCACATTCCGTTTTGCAGTCAGCTTTGCTATTACTGTGGCTGTAATAAAGTAATAACCCGCCATCAATCAAAAGCTGACTTATACCTAGATTATCTTGAAAAAGAAATCATCGCTCAAGCGCTGCTATTTGATAGCTATCAAGTACAGCAACTGCATTTAGGCGGTGGCACGCCCACTTTTTTAACAACCAGCCAAATGAGCCGTTTAATCGCGCTACTTGAGCTGCACTTTAAGTTTGCTCCCGATGCGGAGCGTGGCATTGAAATAGACCCTCGCTCACTGGCAACTGACATGCTCAGCCACTTGCGTAGCCTTGGCTTTAACCGTGTATCATTTGGCATTCAAGACTTTAATGATGATGTACAGCTTGCCGTTAACCGTCCACAAAGTGCTGATGCAGTAAAAAGTTTGATTGGTGAAGCGCGTGAACTCGGCTTCAAATCAATCAATGCAGATATGATTT
This sequence comes from Pseudoalteromonas sp. SR44-8, assembly GCF_014163635.1. Taxonomy (NCBI): domain Bacteria; kingdom Pseudomonadati; phylum Pseudomonadota; class Gammaproteobacteria; order Alteromonadales; family Pseudoalteromonadaceae; genus Pseudoalteromonas; species Pseudoalteromonas sp. SR44-8. The sequence goes on along the minus strand of NZ_JACJDS010000018.1, from coordinate 54,692 downwards.
ATGGCTTACCACTGCAAACCCCTGAGAGCTTTAAAGAGACTATTGAGCAATTAATTGCCCTTAGTCCTGATCGTGTATCGGTATTTAATTACGCGCACTTACCGGATCGCTTTGCCGCTCAGCGAAAAATTAAGGATGCAGATTTACCTAGCGCTCACGATAAGCTCACCATGTTTAAGAATACCTTAGAACAAATGAGTAACGCAGGTTATCAGTTTATTGGTATGGATCACTTTGCAAAAACCAGTAATGAGTTAGCTATTGCACAAAATAGTCAGCAATTACATCGTAATTTTCAAGGCTACACCACTCATGGTGACTGTGATTTACTGGGTTTAGGGGTGTCATCAATTTCACAAATTGGCACTGCTATTTTGCAAAATCAAAAAGAGTTAAAGCATTACTATCACGCGATTGATAATCAGCTTGGCAGTGCAATCAGCAAAGGTATGAAACTTGATAATGATGACGTTATTCGCGCTGATGTGATAAAACAGCTTATTTGCCACTTTGAACTGAATATGCAAAGTATTGCTAATAGCTATCAACTCGACTTTAAAGATTACTTTGCCAGCTCACTGCAAGCTCTTGAGCCGCTAATAGCAGATGGCATGGTAACTATCAATGCAGACTTAATAACCGTCACAGCACGCGGCAATTTGTTTATTCGTATCATTTGTATGTGTTTTGATGCTCATTTACAAAAACAGATTAACGCGACTCGGTTCTCTCGGGTAATTTAATCTGAGTGCACAAGCATAAAAAAAGCAGACCGAGGTCTGCTTTTTTATTGATACTATAAAATTAGTTAAACACGACGTTTTCGCTACCAGGGGCTGCTTTAAACTCTTCAATGATTTTCTCACAGTCAGCTTTAATTTGCTCTGCATGAGTTTCTTCAGCACGCCAGCGAGCGCTGTCTTGTTTAAATATTTCTTTTTTCGAATATTTTTTACGAGCGTCATGAGTTGGCATTTCTTTTACCACTTCATACATCGCAAATATGCCTGGATAACGCCCTGGAAGGTCTTCGTCATCCGTAAAGCTGTATTGCGACATTAGCACCCAAATACGCAAACTCCCTTCTGAGAACTCACATTGCTCTTGGTGCATAGCACGGGCGATTAAATGAATGCTGTCTGCGAGCTTGGCATTTCGCTCTAAGCGTGACTTAGCTAACTTAGCTTGCTGCTTTACCTGCTCTTTCGCGATCAGTTTTTTTTGCGCACTGAGTTTATACAGTAATTGGCCAGCATAAAATGCCAGCCCCGCAATGATCACAGCGCCAACACTCAGAGCCAAGATCATTATGTTCATTATTTATCGTCCTCGTCATCTAACCATTCATTGGCTAAATCATTCGACAAGTAATGATCAAAGTCACTATTAGCTTCTTCGCTAAACTCTTCATCATCAAAATCGTCAGCTTCGTCTTCAATACCAAGCAATTCACATAACACTTGATGACGTGCAATACGGCTGTTGAAGTATTTAGCATCTTTACCTGTTAATAACTGGCCACTTTCATGTAACTCAACCAGCTTCAATAAGCGCTCATCATTTTCTAGCGCTTCTAATTCTTGCTCTGGTGAAAGTTCAGGCTGAACTACTTTTTTCAGTTCAACTTGTGGCTTCAAGTTACGTTTAAGCTCAATAACTGGTTCAGCTGCAACGGCAATTAAAGGGATTGGTTTTTTACTACCAACACGTTTATCTTTATGTTGCTGATTACTATTACTCTCAGGCTGTAAAGCGTCTATCGAATTACGTGAACCTGGCTTTGCACCTTTGGTCTTTTTAACGCGTTGTTCTTTCAATGCACGCATTTCTTTAAGCTTATCTTTGCTTAAACGAACAGGACCGTTAGACGGGATTTTACGTGACTTTTTAGTTCTACTCATATCTTGATCATCTCACTTAAGAGGTTTTGAGCAACGCGCATTTTAGCGTTGCGATGCTGGCCTTGCCAGAAGAATTCGGTTTGTGCGGATTGAGGTTGGGTAACTCGACTACTTGCGCACTTTCTATACATTTAAGTATAAACAATGGCTATTGTAACAGGACAAATAAAAAGGCGGTAGAGAAAACATCTCTACCGCCTGCTAATCTGAGCGCCATTTAACTGGACACTTCTCCCTTCGACTTTTTAGTCTTTATTATTGTTATTATTTTTGTTGTTCCATGTTGTTATTATTTTTACCTTCCGTGTAACATTCCATTTTGTTTTTATTTTAAACTTCCGTGAGATTTTATTATTCTCGGTCTTCATTGACTCTTTTTTAATATTCCTTCGGTGACATCAACCGATGTCTTATCCCCGATAATCACGTCACACTACTTTCCGTGTAGTTTAGTCCATTTTGTTCTTATTGTTTCAGCGACAGGGGTTAATTTACGCATTAATAATTTTGTTACAACTAATTTATATAATTTTTCTTACGCAATACAAATTGCAACATAACCAAAACATTAAATTACAATGAGTTATAATAAAAACAAAAATAAAAATAGGATTTGGCTTACAGCAGGATATGGTCAATGTCTTACAAGGAAAGAGGTAATATCGACAAAACAAAAAATACAAAAAAAGCAGCCTGAGCTGCTTTTTGTAACCACTATAGATTTTAGGATTAATAATAAAATTAATCTATACTACTTTAGTGTAGTCCACCTAAGTACTTAGAAAGCACTTCGATATCTTTGTCAGTTAGCTTTTTGGCAATATCTTGCATCATGCCATTTAAATCATTATGACGCACACCATCACGGAATTTCTCAAGCTGTGACTTGATGTATTCTGGATGTTGAAAAGAAATTTTTGGAAACTTAGCTAATGATGAGCCATTACCACGTGGACCATGACATGCTGCGCATGCTGGAATACCACGTTCTGCGTCACCTGCTTTATAAAGCATGGCGCCAACGTCAACGATATCTTTAGGTGTCTCACCTTCAGACATGTTAAGTGACGAAAAATAAGCAGCCAAATCTTTCATGTCTTGATCGTTCAATGGCATTGCCATCGCGCTCATGACTGGATCCATACGACCCTCTTTACCACCTGAAGTCATACCTAACTTCAATTCAGTAAGTTGCTTATAAATATAATCCGCGTGTTGGCCTGCAAGTTTTGGGTAGATATTAACCGGCGCATTACCGTCTGGGCCGTGACAAGCCGCACACGTTGCTGATTTTTCTTTACCTGCGTTTACATCGCCATCAAATGCTGTTGCGTTGCTTGCTGACAACGCACCAAGCAATATAGTTAAAGATAGTGCTATTTTTTTCATGGTGAATTCTCTGTTTCCGACCCTGTATCATCTACAATATGGATGTTGTGATTTATATATTCTACACGATAATAAATTCTCTGGCACGTTTTCTACTCATATTAAACTTATAAATTATAGGGTTTTGACCTAGATTAAGCTTTGACCATATCATTTTAGTTGATTTTAGGCTGTTATCTTAGTCCAAATGCGCTTTTTAATAGTGTAGTAATAGTATAAAATGCGCCCCTTAAGTGAACTTTAATTAAGTAAAGTTTACTCGCTGTAATACTTAATTAAGTTTCTAGGAGAGCCTGTGCTCAAATCTCGTATCAAATATAACACTGCATCGTTCGTTACCAGCGCTCCAGATATCACTAAATTGCCTGCTGATACGGGAATTGAAGTTGCCTTTGCTGGCCGCTCCAACGCCGGTAAGTCTAGCGCCCTAAATGCATTAACTGACCAAAAGCTGGCACGTACTAGTAAAACCCCTGGCCGTACGCAACTGATCAACACATTTGAATTAGCCGATGTTGATGATATGCGTCTAATCGATTTACCTGGCTATGGTTTTGCTAAGGTACCGATCGAAATGAAAAAGAAATGGCAAAAGTCATTAGGTGAATACCTGCAAAAACGTCAAAGTTTAAAAGGTATCGTGATCTTAATGGATATTCGTCATCCTCTTAAAGATTTAGACCGCGATTTAATTAATTGGGCAATTGGTAGTGAAATTCCAGTATTGGCACTATTAACTAAAGCCGACAAACTAAAGCAAGGTGCACGTAAAGCACAGGTGCTGCAAGTTCGTCGCGAGTTAAGCAGCTTAGAGGGTGATATTACCGTTCACGCGTTTTCATCTTTAAAAGGCACAGGATTACCTGAAGTTGCTAAGAAATTAGATGAATGGTTCCTAGGGCCAATTGTTGCAATACCACCTACTGATGTTGAACAAACGCCTGAATCAGATGCTTAATCACACGTTTAAGTAAAAACGCTGACCCGCAGATTGAATGAAATAGCCTTGCTTATCAGCTTGTGCTATTTCTGCCCACTGATAAAACACACTTCTTGATACCCGAGCACTACAGCCATACGGTAACTGTAAATACGGCACATCATTGCCCTGATAATCTTGTACTACTAAAGGTTGTTCGCAGGTTACTAGCCAAGTTCGCTGTAAATTATCCACACAACATAACACTTGCCCTTGCTCTGTCATTTCAAAGCGCCAATTTACGATTATAAAGGGAGCATCATGGACAGTAATAGCTATTTTTTCGATTGGTGTTTTTAAGTAAAAAGTATCCTGCTCTTTGCAAAGAACTGAGGCAAACAGCTTAACCATAGCGATACGAGTAATTTTACTGCCACCGTATAACCACTCACCTTGCTGATTGATGATAATTGGCAGCTCGCCACAATGCTGCGGCTGCCATTGAGAAAATGGCTTGCTTGGCTGCTCAAGTGCAGTGGCAAGCTCATTCAAAGAGTGCATTATTTAAGCTTGTTCATCGTTAATGAAAAACTAACAGGTACTGCCGTTGCTATCGATGGTAAACCTGCTAACTTTTGCAATTGCATAATGCCATCAATGACAGCAAAGTCTGCGCCATTTATGATAATTGGGCTCATTGATGAAACGCTGATATCCCCTTGCGATGACAAGTTGGCTATAACATCCAGTGTAATCTCTTTCTTAGCACCATGAAAATCAAGTTCAGCACTAATACCTTTAAATACATGTTGGCCAGGCTTAAGCGCTTTTAATTGCGTGCTTAAATTAGCTGTTATGGTTGCGGTTGGAAACTTCGCTGTTTCAAATAACAACTTGGTCATGCGTTCATTACGGATAGGGATCATCGTTTCAACTGAGCTCAGATCAATATCAACTGAGAAAGAGCCATCTTCAGCTAAACTACCTGACACATTTTTGAAGTGATGCACTTCAGCAATACTATTTGACTTAATAGACACAAAACTTACTTTGCTTTGATCATTGTTAACCTGCCAATCAGCACAGGCAACACCAGAGACTAATAGGCTTGATAACGAAAGACCTAATATCGCAATTGATTTAACCATCACGCATTCCTTTCAAAATGAAAATGAGATTCAATGGTATCACTTGTTCTATGAAGTGCAATCAATAGCATAATAAATAACAGAGACAAAAAAACGACCCAACAAATTAATGCTGGGTCGGTATAGCAAACTGGGGAGAAGCTATCAATACGAGCACTCTTTCGAGTGCATCATCAACAGGATGTCCTACAGGATGAGGACGACGCGGACTTTACCAAACTAACCATGATAAATAAACTAAATACAGGTACTAACTAGTCGAATTGATAAACATATAACTAATACTACAAATTGCATGTTAATTTAACTTAATATTAACATTGAATTTCAGCTCAAAATTTGCTCTATTAACTAATTAGAATAAAAACTCCACACACTTTGTCTGTAAACAGCAGTTCAAAGCGTGATCAAACACACACAATAAAAGAGCACTGATCATGAAAAAAATAACCACTCTATACTTATGCTGCCTGCTATTTATCTTCAGTAATAGCGCTAATGCAGGCTATACCCAAACTAAATACCCAATTGTATTAGCACATGGCTTGATGGGTTTTGACGATGTATTAGGTGTCGATTATTTTTATCGGGTACCAGCAAGCCTCAGTCGTGATGGCGCACAGGTTTTCGTCACGGCCGTATCCTCGCTGAATAATTCTGAACAACGAGGCGAGCAGTTACTACAGCAAGTTGAACAGATTATTGCACTAACTGGTACAACAAAAGTAAATCTCATTGGTCATAGTCAAGGTGCGCAAAGTATTCGCTATGTTGCCTCACTACGCCCCGACTTAGTTGCCTCAGCGACCAGTGTTGGCGGTGTTAATTTTGGTAGCCCTGTTGCTGATGTGGTGCGCCAAGGACTGACTCCTGGATCTAAGCTAGAAGGTATAGCTAAAACAGCCTTTGATGCATTTGGCGGGTTAATCGCATTACTCTCTGGCAATAGTCAGTTACCACAAGATGCGCTTGGTGCACTGGAGAGCTTAACCACTGAGGGCGCCCTGGCCTTTAATCAAAAATATCCAGAAGGCCTACCTGCTGAGCAATGCCAGCAAGGACCTATGTATGCCAGTAATGGCGTATATTACTTTTCTTGGAGTGGTACTCGAACTTTAACAAATATATTTGACCCATCAGATGCAGCACTGGCGATCACTGCAATACTGATCCCAGGCGATGACGATGGCTTAGTCTCTCGTTGTAGTAGCCATTTAGGTTATGTATTAAAAGATAATTACCGCATGAATCACCTTGATGAAGTGAATCAACTGATTGGCTTTCATCATTTATTTGCAACCGATCCACTGACAGTCTACCGTCAACATGCTAATCGCTTGAAAAAATTAGGCTTATAAACAATGAAGCAGTTGCTCATTTTAGTGTTAGTGATATCTATCACTAGCACAGCTATGATTTTTTTACTCAGCGACGATAAGCTTACAAGTGCAACGCCACCACATGTCGATCAACCGATGGCAATCGATAGCATTTTTGAACACGTTATTTTAGCTAGCCAAGAGTCCGGTGAGTTTAGTGCTTCGCAGGCTCTAAAACAGTGCGAAAAGTTAGCTGCATGCGAAATCAATAGTGAGCTATTTAATCGCTACCTCAGCTTTAAAATAGCGCTGGCAGAGCTGCAGCAACAACTCGCTCATTTGCCGCTAAGCGAACAATTAATTGCAATGATCGCTTTTCAACAACGCTACTTCAATGCAGCTGAAATCACTCTTTTATTTAACGATGATAATGAGTGGCAGCACTATACAATTGCCAAGCTTGAAATTAATCAGAACAACCATATTAGTGACGAATTAAAGCAACAATTGTTATCTAATTTAGAGGGCGAGCAACCTGAGCGTATTACCCAGGCACTTAAACCTAGTAACGATCTAAAAGCTTTAAACACTGAGCTAAAAGATGCCCTGCAACAACAAGACTACAATCAACTGGCAGCGGAATTTGGCGATGCTGCGGCAACAAGGTTAATCGCTCTAGAGCAGCAGCGCCAGCAATGGCAAACATTGAGTGAGCAACTCAAACAACAAATTAAACAGTTAAAACAACACTATGAGCCACAACAAGCAGAGCAAAAAATTACCCAGCTACTTGATGAGCATTTAACCACAAATCAAAAGCGACGGTTTTTAGTGTTATATCCATTGCATTAAATGAGTGACCTACTATGGCGTTAAGAAAGTAGCCGAATGGCCACCTTTTAAAAAACTGACTACCCTATTCACAAACATAAAAAAGCGCGGCTTCACTCAATGCAGCCGCGCTTATATGATTTAAAAAGCTCAGTGATTAATGGGCTTGTTGCCAATTATCTCCGCTATCAGCTTCAACCACTAATGGCACATCTAATTTCGCAGCATCAGACATTAACTGGCAAATTTCTGCGGTGTATTGCTCAACACACTCAGTTTTGATTTCAAATACCAATTCATCGTGTACTTGCATCAGTAATTTAACCGTATTCGGTGCTTGTTCATACACCCATTTGTTGACTGTTAGCATGGCTTTTTTGATGATATCAGCAGCGGTGCCTTGCATTGGTGCATTAATCGCAGCACGTTCGGCTCCTTTACGGCGCGCGCCATTACGGGCGTTGATCTCTGGTAAATGTAAGCGCCGACCAAAAATAGTTTCAACATAGCCATTTTCGGCAGCTTTCTCACGGGTTGATTCCATGTACTCAAGCACACCAGGGAAACGTTCAAAATACTTATCAATGTAATGTTGCGCTTCATGGCGCGGTACATCAAGTTGACGTGCTAAACCAAATGCTGACATCCCATAAATTAAACCAAAGTTAACCGCTTTAGCTTTACGGCGCATATCCGTGGTTACATCTTCTAACTCAACACCAAACACTTCCGCAGCAGTTGCACTGTGTACATCAAGACCATTGGCAAACGCATTTAACAAGCCTTTATCTTGCGATAAGTGCGCCATGATACGTAGTTCGATTTGGCTGTAATCGGCAGCCACTATTTTATAGCCATCTGCAGCAATAAAAGCCTCACGAATACGGCGTCCTTCTTCTGAACGAATAGGAATATTTTGCAGATTAGGATCGCTTGAACTTAATCGGCCAGTTGCCGTTACCGCTTGATGATAAGAAGTATGCACACGCTTCGTTTGCTCATTAACTATCAGTGGTAATTTATCAGTGTAGGTTGATTTAAGCTTAGATAAACCCCGGTGCTCAATAATAACTTTAGGCAGCGGGTAATCGTGAGCCAACTCTTGTAGTACTTCTTCAGCTGTAGAAGGTGCGCCTTTTGGCGTTTTTTTAATAACTGGCAGTTCAAGTTTTTCAAACAACAATACTTGCAATTGCTTTGGTGAGCTTAAGTTAAATGGTTCACCAGCAATCTCATGCGCTTCTTTTTCCAGCTCAATTAAACGCTCACCCAAACGCTGGCTGTGCGCGGCAAGCATTTTGCTATCAATCGCAACACCGGTACGCTCAATATCTGAAATAACGCTGACAAGCGGCATCTCTATATCTTCAAATACCGATTTAAGCTTTTCATCGGCTGCAAGTTTCGGCCATAATACTTGGTGTAAACGAAGCGTAATATCCGCATCTTCTGCGGCATAAGGTGCAGCTTTATCAAGTTCGATTTGATTAAATGTCAGCTGCTTTTTACCTTTACCAGCAATGTCTTCAAAACTGATATTTTTATGGCCTAAATATTTTAGCGCCAACGAGTCCATATCATGGCGAGTACCAACACTATTAAATACGTAAGATTCAAGCATAGTATCGAATTTAATACCCTTTAGCTCAAAACCGGCATTAGCCAATACACTCTTATCATATTTTAAATTTTGACCAACTTTAGCTTTGTTTTCATCAGCTAAAATTGGCCCGATCTTCGCCATCACCGTCTCTAAACTTAACTGTTCAGGCGCACCAGGATAATCATGGGCAACCGGTAAATACACGGCTTCGCCAGCTTTAACAGCAAAGCTCATCCCGACAAGTTTAGCTTGCATGTAATCAAGGCTGGTTGTTTCAGTATCAAAGGCAAATAGTTCAGCGGCATTTAATTGCTCGACTAAAGTATCTAATTGCTCTGTTGTCAGGATTGTTTCATAATGAGCATCAGCCACTTGCGGTAATTCATTCGCTTCACTAGGGATAGCCAAGTGAGTGTCTGCATCTTTTGGATTATCTAATAACTCAGCTAACCAGCGACGGAACTCACACTCGCCATACAAGGCAATCAGTTCATCGCGATTTGGCTCTTGCAATTTAAAGGTATCTAAGTCTGATTCAACTTCAACATCGCATTTAATGGTAGCCAGTTCATAACTTAGCGGTAAATGATCGACTGCGGCGGCAAGCTTTTCGCCGATCTTACCTTTGATCTCACCGGCATGATCAAGCACACCTTGTAATGATCCGTATTTTTGTAACCACTTAACCGCCGTTTTAGGGCCGCATCCATCGACACCTGGGATATTATCTACTTTATCGCCCATCAAAGCTAAGTAATCGATGATCAGTTCAGGACCAACGCCAAATTTTTCAACCACAGTGTCTGGATCAGAAATACTGTCGGTCATGGTATTGATCAAAGTGACATGCTCATTCACTAACTGAGCCATGTCTTTATCACCGGTTGAGATCAATACATGGCGCTGCTGCTCTGAAGCAATACGGGCGAATGTACCAATTACGTCATCAGCTTCAACACCCTCAATACTAATAAGCGGAAAACCCATCGCCCTAATAATATCGTGCAGTGGCGCTATTTGCGTGCGCAAATCATCGGGCATTGGCGGGCGGTTGGCTTTGTACTCACTGTACATATCATTACGGAAAGTTTTACCTTTAGCATCAAAAACCACCACCATATGGCTTGGATCATACTGTTTGATCAGGCTTTTCATCATGTTAACAACGCCGTAAATAGCGCCTGTTGCTTCACCTTTTGAGTTAGTTAAATGCGGTGGTGAATGATATGCACGGAATAAGTAGGAAGAGCCATCGACTAAAATAAGTGGATTTTCAGGGATCTGAGCCATGATGTAATTGGATCCTAAATGAGAGAAAACGAAATATCTGTAAGCATGCCATAAGGGCACGCATAAAACGACTGTGAATTAAGCTTTGTTTAAACCGTTAAATAAGAGTAAGTTGTGGATAACTATGTAGATAACACCCACAAGCTATTCCTCCAAAGTAATTTAAAACTACTTAGAAACAAGTTAAGTGTATGTTTTGTTTTAAAAAGATAATACGAGGTTCTTTTTTTATTATTTTTATCACAATGTGGAAAAACATTTTATTGCTTTGCTTGATTGTGGCTTTTTACAACTAAAAAACGGTTAATTCATTCCTTATAAATAACCGGACGAGCATTCTACCACAATGGATCAAAGATCATAGCGATCCTTTATAATTTTTTCCTATTAGCCAACTTTAAAAAAAGCATATAGCGCGTTTTTGCTCTGCCTCGAGTGGATTGATCAAATAAAAATAATCTTTAACTCATCATTATTGATGATCACAAAATGATCTTAATAAGGCCATAACAGTCAGCAAAAGTCATGCTAAACTTACTTTATGAATAATAAATAAGGGCATAGTATATGAAAAAAATAGCTGTAATTTTAGCAGGTTGTGGAGTTTATGACGGTGCAGAAATCAACGAAGCCGTATTAACGTTATTACATATTGCCAAAGCCGGAGCAAGCTACCAGTGTTTTGCCCCTGATATTGAGCAATTGCACACGATCAATCACCTGAGTGGGGAACAAATGACCCCTAACCGGAACGTATTAGTCGAAGCGGCACGCATTGCCCGTGGCGATATCAAAGCGTTAACACTGTTAGATGCTAATGACTTTGATGCTTTGATTGTGCCTGGTGGATTTGGCGCAGCTAAAAACCTGTGTGATTTTGCGATCAATGGTTCGCAAGCACAATTAAACCCTGAAATGCTCCGTGCTGCTAAAGCATTTGCGAATGCCAAAAAACCAGCAGGCTATATGTGCATTGCTCCAGCAATGATCCCATTGATCTACAGTGCTGGCGTAAAAACCACTATTGGTAATGATGTTGATACTGCTAACGCACTACAAAGTTTAGGCGCTCAACACATTGATTGTGCCGTAGATGATATCGTAATTGATGAGCAACATAAACTCGTAAGCACTCCAGCTTATATGTTAGCGCAGTCAATTTTAGATGCTGATGCAGGTATTGAAAAACTAGTCGCTGCGCTTTTGAAAATGAGCTAATTAGATGCTACAAAAACCGCAAATCAGTCATTCTAAAGTAGCTGCTTTGTTGCGCTGACGCAAAAAATAGTGTTTTTTCATAAGAAAAATACATCGTAGCGTTTTATAAATTGCGGCTTAGCGTTATAATCGTTCTAAATTCCGTCATCTATCGTGATTGATCACGTTCAAATCGAAGTGAGCAAGGCAAAATGAAAAAACTATCAGCAGCATTATTATTGCTAGCAACCACCGCATACGCACAGCCATATGATAACTCTATGACTGAAGATGCGATCAAAAAACGTATCGCGCCTATAGGTGCCGTTTACTTTGAAGGCGATAAAGCAGCAGTTGCTGAAGTGCCAACAGGTCCTCGTACCGGTGAACAAGTTTACCAAGCGGCGTGCTTTGCATGTCATGGTACTGGCGCACTTGGTGCACCAAAATCAGCAGATGACTGGGCTCCACGCTTAGCTAAAGGCGCAGACACTCTATTAAACCATGCAATTAATGGCTTTAACGCAATGCCACCACGCGGTACATGCATGGACTGCTCAGATGATGAAATAAGCGCAGCTATTGATTTCATGAGCAAAAAATAATACTTAATTCTGTACTTTTTTTTATAAAGGGCTGATTTTTTCAGCCTTTTTTATTATACAAATAAATATTAACCTACCTTTATCACTATTTATTATTATCATTTTCTAATACTATTGTCCGCTTGACGATTCAGCAAAAAAGTGAAAATATAAGACCAATAAATATACAATAATAAAAATCGGTTTAATGTCACTGGAAGATATAACAGCTTTACTACATAAGCTGGAGCATAAAAATAATCGTTTAAAAGCTCTAGTCCAAAAGTATAAGCAATCCCACCACTTACAAAATGCCCTGATCCAATTATCAGAGCAAGCTAGTTCTGTTGCCGAATTAACGCTACTTTACCCTGCGATTCATGATATTTTGCAAGATTATATGCCAAGTAAAAGTTTTTACGTGGTGCTGTTAAATCAATTTAGTAACACCCTTGAACTATCTTACTTTGCTGATGAAAAAGATGGTATCTCTGTGCCACTTAATCAAGATAATAATTTTATCCAAGGTGTCACTGGGTATGTGTTTAAGCAAGGTAAAACCACCTACTTCCAAGGTGATGAAATGCAGGCTGCTGCCAACAAGGGGTTATTTAAGTTACTTGGCACACCAGCAGAACATTGGGTAGGCGTCCCGGTATACCGAGAGCAAAGTATTATTGGAGTGCTAGTCGCACAAAGTTACGATAAACAACAAAGCTACTCTGAACAACAAATCGAGCTATTAGAAGTAATGTCGCTCTATTTATCAACAGCTATCGAACGAGTAAAAAAACGCGAACTATTAGAGTCTGAAGTAAAAATAAGAACTCGTGCATTAACACAGAGCAATGAAGCGCTTAACCTCGAAGTAGAACAACATAAAAAAACCCTCGAACGCCAGCATATTTTGTTTAAAATTTCAGAGTTAGCGACGCAAACAAAGCATATCAATGAAGTATATCAACAAGTACATGAAATAATAAAATCAATAACTTACGCTGAAAACTTATACATTGCATTGTATGATCGCGAAACAGGTTGGTTAAACTTTCCGTACTGTGTGGATGAATATAGAGATAATACCCAACCGCGTCCTTTCGCCAAAGGTTATAGCGAATTAGTATTACGTACCGAACAAACTCAGCTTATTGATTGTACTAGAGCACAAAAACTACTCAAGTCAGGCGAAGTCGAGCGACTTGGACAAGTCTCTGACTCAAACTCAGCAACCAGCTGGTTAGGTGCACCATTAAAAACTGCGCAAGGTGTAATTGGCTTAATAACTTGCCAAGCCTACAACCATAAGCATATTTTCAATCAAGACGACTTTGAATTAATTACCTTTGTATCACATCAGATAGCGACTGTATTACAAGCACATTTGGCTGCTCAAGCCTTAAAACAAAGTCATCAACAATTAGAGTTTCGGGTTGCTGAAAAAACCAAAGAGATCCGCCAAACCAATATGCATTTACAAATGCAAATTGAAGAGCGTAAAAAAATAGAGCAACAGCTGTATCATGATGCCCACCACGATCCACTTACTGGCTTGCCTAATCGCAGTTTATTTTTAACCCAATTAGAAAAAACTCTACAGCATTATCAACGTTACCCTGAACAACAGTTTGCTGTGCTGTTTATTGATTTAGACAAGTTTAAGGATATTAACGATCAACTTGGTCACCAAGCTGGTGATCAGTTTTTAATTAGCGTCAGTGAGTCTTTCTCACAATGTATTAGGGAGCACGATTTACTTGCGCGTTTAGGCGGCGATGAGTTTGTTATTTTATTAACTCATTTAACTGATCGTCAACAAGCCGAAGATGTTGCTAAGCGATTAATTGAACTAATGAAAAAACCATTTTGCATGAAAGGTATATGTGTACAAAGTGGTGCCAGTGTCGGTATTACCTATTCGAAAACAAACTACAAGCATACGGATGAAATTATTCGTGATGCTGATGCTGCCATGTATTATGCAAAAAATGCCGGTCGCAGCCGGTTCGAGTTTTACCATCCACTGCTTAGTGCCGGCACCAGCCCGTATGAGTTAGAAACCAGTCATCACTTAGACTCTTTACCAATGCATTTTCGCTGCTCTGAAATTATTACACTTGATGAACAGCATCAGTCAGAGTCGCTACTTGAAGCATTTGGTGAACACCCAGTACTTGGTAGCACTAGTTTTGAAATATTAAAGAAGTTTGCCGCTGATAAAGCACAACAACTGGAAGTGGAATTACAGTTATTAACTAAAGCGTGTCAACAAATCCAAACGGCACAACTGCAGATGGTGTTATTCCCTTGCTCGGGCTTATTACTGGAAAAAATTGAATTCCAGGCGTTATGCCAAACAATGCAAAACCACAACATAACGAAACAAATTTGTTTATTGTTTAATGAACAAGAGATCCGTTACGCCTCAGCGGTACAAATTAGTAATTTAAAAGTATTGAGTAAACAAGGCTATTCGATTGGCTTAAATGATTTTGCTAAAGATCGCTGCGAACTTAATTTACTATGCGATATTAATTTCGATTATTTATTACTTAGCTCTACCTTTAGTAAACGAGTGTTACAACAACAAAGCTTTGATTTACAACTACAAGGTGTACTAGCAATAACTAAGATAAAACAAATAAAAGTAATCGCGAAAGGCCCTTCAATATTAAATTATAGAGCCTTACTAGACACTCATGGTTTATCACTATTTATTGGTAGGCAGCATGCAATTAGTTCTACAGCAACACTCCCAGCTGACTCTTCGAACGAGCAAATTTTAAATTAACGATATGCGTCGCGGATAACCAGTTTATTATCCGCAGCTCAGATGAACTACTCAGGCTTTTTCAGCATAGCACGTAAATTAGCAACTCTGGCTTGGCCCTTTTCCATTCGTTCGGCTTGCGTATTTGGCGCTTTTTTATTTTCAAATGCTAAATCATCTTGCGGTAGCTCTTGTATAAAGCGGCTCAACTCTGTTTGTGATGTTTCGCCAAATTGACGACGAATTTTCGCATAGGTCATGGTCAGCTCTTGCTGAGCACGAGTGATCCCCACATAAGCTAAGCGACGTTCCTCATCAACGTTTTCTTCATCAATACTTACTTGATGCGGTAATAACCCCTCTTCCATGCCTACCATAAATACGTAAGGATACTCTAAGCCCTTAGAGGCATGCAGCGTTAGTAATTGCACTGCATCGGCTTCATCTTCTTCTTCGTTACGTTCTAACATGTCACGCAACGTTAACTTACTCACCACTTCAGCAAGCGTCAACGGCGGATTATCCGCATCACCTGTGAGCATATCGGTGATCCAACGGTACAACTCAGAAACATTCTTCATGCGCATTTCTGCAGCTTTCGCACTCGGTGATGACTCGTATAAATAAGCTTCGTAATTTATTTGTCTGACTAAATCTTTTACCGCTTCAAGGGTATCACCACGTACCGCATTATCTGACAGCTCAACCACCCAACGTGCAAATCCCGCTAACGAGTTTAAACCGCGACCTTTTAAGCGATAACCTAAGTCATTATCAAAACAGGTGGCAAATAAACTGGCATGTTTTTCATTGGCTAGGGTACCCAACTTTTCCAGCGTAACTGTGCCTATTTCACGGCGCGGAGTATTCACAATACGTAGAAACGCATTGTCGTCATCTTGATTCACCAATAAGCGCAAGTACGCCATTATATCTTTGATCTCAGAGCGTGAGAAAAACGACATTCCGCCACTGATCTTGTAAGGTATTCGGTTACTCATTAACGACTTTTCAAAGCCACGCGCTTGGTGATTACCACGGTATAAAATAGCATAATCTTTATAACTGGTGCGTTTCATAAATTTATGCGAGATGATCTCAGCGACGACCCGCTCTGATTCATGCTCTTCATCACGACAGCCAATCACTTTGATCGGCTCGCCATTTTCTAACTCACTAAACAGTTTTTTATCAAATTCATGAGGGTTATTGGCAATCAAGATATTAGCAGCTTTTAAAATACGCTTCACACTGCGATAGTTTTGCTCAAGCTTAATGAGCCGTAAACCTGGAAAGTCTTTGCTTAATAACACTAAGTTTTGTGGTCGAGCACCGCGCCATGAATAGATTGATTGGTCGTCATCACCTACCACGGTAAAACGCGCACGCTCACCCACAAGCAACTTAACTAATTGATATTGACTGGTATTGGTATCTTGATATTCATCCACCAGCAGGTAACGGAAACGTTGTTGCCAACGCTCACGCGAGGTTGCATTATTGATCAGTAATAAGGTGGGGATCATGATCAAGTCATCAAAATCCAAAGCATTATAGGCGCGTAACTGGGTTTGATAACGCGCATACAATTGCGCAAATAGCGCTTTTTGTGGCTCTCGCGCTTCGCGAATCGCTTGCTCTGGTAAAATAAGCTCGTTCTTCCAGCTGCCTATTTGCATTTTTAATAGATTGAGTAAATCTTTGTCTTTTTTTAGCTCTTCTTCAGTTAAGTCAGCAATTAATTGCCCAGTATCTTGATCATCAAATAATGAAAAGCCAGGTTTAAAACCCAGCGTTGTTAGTTCTTTTTTAATGATTTCAAGGCCTAAGGTATGAAAGGTAGATACCCACAAGCCTTTTGACTCTTTTTTACCTAACGTTTGAAAAACTCGCTCGCGCATCTCTTTCGCCGCTTTATTAGTAAAGGTCACCGCGGCAATATTACGTGCTTGATACTCACATTTTTGTACTAAGTAAGCGATTTTATTAGTAATTACACGAGTTTTTCCTGATCCCGCCCCCGCCAGCACTAGGCATGGACCACTAATATATTTTACCGCTTCATCTTGTTTAGGATTGAGTTTCATATCGACCAAAGAGATTGCATTAAAGACGGGCAATTTTAACGTAATCACTACAATACGCCTAGCCAATAAGGTAACATTAGCCATTATCATTTACGCGACAGTAAGGGACAGACATGATCAACCCAGCAAAACTTGAAGAAATTGCCAAACAGATTTCCAGTAACATGCCGCAAGGCGTTAAAAACCTTGCCGATACGTTTGAAGCGAAAACCAAACAAGCTATTCAAAATAAGCTTGCTGAGATGGACTTTGTCAGCCGTGAAGAATTTGATGTACAAAGCCAAGTACTAATTCGCACCCGCGAGAAGCTCGTTGCATTAGAAGCGAAAGTTGCACTACTTGAGCAACAACTCAGTAGTAATAAGCAAAGCGAGCAACCCGAATAATACCGTTTTAGTTATTACTTCAGGCAGCTTCGGCTGCCTGATTTGTTTTACGCCTTGCATACACGCGAACACCTATATACGATACGTATACGTTTTATATATAGGCACTGTTATGGGTATCGTAAAAATCAGCGATCAACTGCACGAAGAGATCCGCAAAGCCAGTACCACTATGGTACGATCTATAAACTCTCAATCTGAATACTGGATAAAGATAGGCATGCTAGCTGAGCTTAATCCAACCATGACCTACTCCGAAATAATCAAACAGCAACTTGCACAAGCCGATGTAACAGCTGGAGAATCTTTGCATGAGTGAAATAATTATTAAAACTCCCGCACAAATAGAGCTAATGCGTGAGTCTGGTCGCCTACTGGCAAAGGTGTTTGCCTATTTAGATCAACAGGTCAAAATCGGCATCACCACAATGGAGATCAATGATTTAGTAGAGCGCTATATTGTTGATGAACTTGCTGCACGTCCTGCCAGCAAAGGCCAATACGATTATCCTTATGTGTTAAACAGCTCAGTAAATGAAGTAGTCTGCCATGGTTTTCCAGACTCTAAACGCGCATTAAAATCAGGCGATATCGTCAATTTAGATATTACCCTTGAGAAAAATGGCTTTATTGCCGATTCAAGTAAAATGTATATGCTTGGTGAGGTGTCACCGTTGACCAAGCGCTTAGTCGAAAAAACTTATCAAGCAATGTGGCAAGGCATCAAGCTCGTAAAACCGGGAGTGAGGTTAGGCGATATTGGCAACGCTATCGCTAATTTTGCCCATACTAATGGCTATAGCGTTGTACGTGAATACTGCGGACATGGTATTGGTGAGCAAATGCACGAAGAGCCGCAAGTTTTACATTATGGTAAACGCAATACCGGCGTTGAACTTAAAGAAGGCATGACCTTTACCATTGAGCCGATGATCAACCAAGGGGCGGCAAAAGTAAAAACTAAACCGGATGGCTGGACTGTGGTTACTCGTGATAAAAAGCTTTCTGCGCAGTGGGAGCACACTATTGTCGTCACCGCTGACGGCTATGAAGTACTGACTTTACGCGAAGAAGAAATTGCCATTGCGACGATATAAGTCAGGTTAACACCATGGCCATTTTATTAGTAAATGATCCATTGCCCCATTTGAGCTTTCAAAAATTCGCACCCGATCAACGCTTAACTGATTGGGTGCAGTGTTATTGGAAAATAGGTTCAACAACCACACAAACAACACAGTTCTTTACAGAAAAGCTCTACCCTGATGCAGGCGCAAGCCTAACAATTGATTTTAGCAATGCGACACCCGTTATTACCTTCGCATTTAATCGTCAAACGCAGGCAACAACTTTCAGCAATCAGGATTATTTAGTCAGTATTCGTTTTGCGCCTACTGGTGCTTATCACTTATTAGGTATAACGCTACACGAGTTAGCTGAAGAAAATTATCTACTCGGTGAAGATTTTACCCCAAGCTGGTATCACAGTTTAATAGCATGTGTTGAACAAATGCAAAGCAGTCCACTAACCAGCCAACTGTATTTACTCGAGCAGTGGTTACTCAGCCAAGCAATCAACAATCAACTCGTAAAAAGCAATACCATTAAAGTGATCAAGCAGCTTATTCAACTCAATAATTCCACTAGCTGTATAGGCAAACAACTTGGCCTGACACGACGTACTCTTGAGCGTCGCTTAAAAAAAGAAGCCGGGGTTAGTCCAACTCAATTACAGCAATTTTACCGACTAAAAGCCGCACGCATGCTACTTGCTGACAGCCAAACACCGATAACAGATATAGCCTTACAATGTGGCTATTATGATCATGCTCACTTTTGTCATGCCTTTCATAATTCTACTTTTGAAACACCACTGCAATATCGCAAGCGAAAAACACCGAAAGTATAGAGGGTGTTTTCACCATATAAAAAAGCCAAATGAAAAAA
This sequence comes from Pseudoalteromonas sp. SR44-8, assembly GCF_014163635.1. Lineage (NCBI taxonomy): Bacteria > Pseudomonadati > Pseudomonadota > Gammaproteobacteria > Alteromonadales > Pseudoalteromonadaceae > Pseudoalteromonas > Pseudoalteromonas sp. SR44-8. The sequence goes on along the minus strand of NZ_JACJDS010000018.1, from coordinate 35,324 downwards.
GCACATCGACTTAGCCTTTAAAACTAAGATTACAATTATTGAAGGTAGCCGCCGCCCAGATAGGGCGCAGTGCTTAGGTTACGTACTTATTCTACTACGTAACGTTCAAATACTTTAAGCCCTGAACTTTTATAGTTAACATCAACTTCATCGGCACAAGTTACTACTGACTCTAAGTCGTGTAAGTGACCATTTGCAAGACCATAAACCCATCCATGAATAGTCAACTCCTGACCACGTTGCCATGCTTCTTGGACTATATTAGTACGGCATACATTGCGTACTTGCTCTATCACGTTCAATTCAATCAGGCTATTGAGGCGGTCTTTCTCAGCGAGTGCATTAATCTTTGAGGTGTATTTCTCTTTTACATCACCGACGTGACGAAGCCAGTTATCAATTAAACCAAATTTAGCATCGTTAAGTACAGCCTGAACCCCACCACAACCATAGTGGCCAACAACCATAATATGCTTTACTTTCAACACTTCGACAGCGTACTGCATCACTGACAAACAGTTATGATCGGTATGCACCACTACATTCGCTACATTACGATGAACAAATAGTTCACCTGGCATTAGATCTACAATTTCATTAGCAGGTACACGAGAGTCAGAACAACCAATCCACAGATACTCGGGGTTTTGTTGCATGGATAGGATTTTAAAAAATTCCGGATCATCTTTACACGTTCGTTCAGCCCAGCGTTTATTATTTTCAAATAAGTTTTTTAACTTTCTCATTTCATCTCTTTTCTGTCTTTGGCGGTAGCTTGGATCAGGATATTACGTGGCGTTAATTGTTTTTCGCAAAACGTCTGCACACTGACTTGGTAACCTTGTTGTTGCAAATATAAAGCACGATCGAGCACAAGCCAAACCTCAATTGCTCTTCTAAACACATGACGGACCAGTTCGATGCGTTCAGTGACTTTTTTGCGCATTTTGCCTTTTATTAAAAAGTATTCATAATCAATACCTTGCGGTATATCTAGTGCCTTTTTATCTGCTGCCCATGCACAAAAAGCTTTAAATGAATCTGAAAAAATAGCTTTATTAACTGAGGGGACACTGACATAATTTTGTTCGCTGGTGAAGCTTTTGCGCAAAGCATCAAAACCCAATCGCCATTGCACTTCAGTTTTACGAACTTTATCTACCCGAGAAGGCGCTGTCACCGTTTCTTGTAGTGCTAATTTTAAATCACGATGCGTTAACTGCAGTTGGCTACGCTTACCGGCATCGCTCATAGCTTGATAATCATTCGGGGTGAATAAGTGATAGCAACACGGCGATAGACTGATTTTTTGCGTTTGCGCGCTAGCCGCGTTACTCATAAACGTCTGATGTAATGCCCCGCAGGCATGCAGCGCCACTGCATGTTGTGATTGTTGAAAATACCCAGTTACATCATCTTTGAGCACATCGGCTTGACTAAAGTGCATGGCTAACCCTTGTAGCTGAGCACTTTGCTGGCCTTGCTCACATAAATGTTGTTGCAATTCGATGCTGTGCACACTCGGCGCACGGTTAAATGCCAGCATACGTCCTAAATGGCCTTTACCCGCACACCATTCTAATACAGGTAATTGTGATTCTTGGCCAAGCGCACAAACAAAATCTTGCAGCTGCGCAAACTTGCGCCCTTTAATACCATTGCTGATCCAAAACGGATATTCGCTACGCGTAGTGGAGGCTTGAGGTAAGTAACACAATGTAGCTAAGTTATTGACTACGGGAATATACGGGCTAAAAAATTGATACAAGGCATCTTGATTGCTATCGAGATCGGCAACTTGTTGATCGCTCAACAGCGTTAATGGTTGTTCTAATTCAGGCCATGGCAGCTGATCAAAATCGAATGCAGTGCATTGCCAATAATGGCGAGTTCTATGTAATAAGTTATCTAGGGCTGTAAACTGCTCAGCAAGGATCATGTGATTTTAGCGATGGTCATTTCATTTATGCATTATACGCTTTTTCTGAACATCAAGCGTAAATAAAGTGGTATAGATAACAAACTAATTATAATTGCCGCAATAAGCATCCACGACATTTTAATTTGTTCAGGTTCAACATACTGGTAAATAAAGCCATCTTGCGCCTGATTAAATTCGTCTTGCTCAATCCCGTATAGGTCAGCAATCAACCGCCATTTCGCTATCGACATAGATCCTAAATTAGTGCCAGGTGGTAAAATATAATCACTCAATACTTCAGCTTCATAGGCAAGCTGAGAAAAACTTTTATTGGGTGCGTATTGGTGTTGAGTTAATGCAATTGTTTCATCCATATGCATCATTGCATAGCGCCAGCCCTTTAAGCTGGCCTGATAAAATGCTTCAACTGTTTGCGGATGTTGTTCGAGCATATTCTCTGTGGTGTAAAGAATATCGCTATACACATTAATTCCATACTTCTGCGGGCAAATAAGTCTATAGTCGATGCCTTGCTCACGCATAATATACGGCTCATTAGTCACGTACACTTGCATCGCATCAATACTCCCAGCTAACCAATCCGCACTGCTGTTACCACTTTCATAAGAAGGTAAATTATTCGTTTGGATACCACTGCGTTCGAGCATTACCAATAATTCGGCATTTTCTTTGCGGCTGATACTGCTGAGACGCTTATTGACAAAATCCCGAGGATGAAAAATATCGGAGCTTTTTTTTACCATCCAACAATAAGGAGAAAATTGTAAAATAGCAGCCATTGCCACCAAGGGTTTACCTGCGATCCGTTGCTGTAAAATACCTGAGTGCCCGACCCCGAAGTGAGCTTTGCCCGCCAACACTTTAGTGAAGGTATCTGGGTTATCAGGATCTGCCGGTAAAATAGTGACGTTTAACCCTGCCGCTTTGTAAAAGCCTTGTTGCTGAGCCATATAGTAACCAGAAAATTGAAATTGATGCGTCCACTTTAGTTGTAAAGTCACATCCGCTGACGCAAAACTTTGCCCGCTGAGTATAAGCAAAGTGGCATAAAGCTTAAGTTTCAGTCCTTTAAATGACAAATCGTGATCTAATAAGTTAGCTAATATTGCTATAACTATAGATAAGATATTCGATTAACCCAAGACTTTAAGTTTGCAAAGAGACAAAAAAACACCTCAATTGAGGTGCTTGCTTATACTAAAACCACTTCAAGATACATAATTCGTATCTTGAAGTGGTTTTAGTATATATCTTTAATTATTAACCGCTTTCACCCTATCGATGGGACGTTGAGTAGTTAAAAATTGGGTAAAACACGGATTCAGTGTTTCATCTTGCACACTGTAACCTAAGCGATTTAAATGCTCGTTGAATACCTCATACTGACTAGGCTCAATCGCAAACCCTGCTAATACATTGCCCATCGAACCACCATGATTCCGATAATGAAACAAAGTAATATTCCAATTGCTGCCTAAAGTATCTAAAAAGCGCGCCAGTGCGCCTGGATATTCAGGAAATTCAAAGCGTAATAACCGCTCATGCATCTGCTCAGGTGCTTTACCACCAACCATATAACGAACATGTAATTTAGCCAGTTCGTTATCTGATAAATCACAAAATTGATAGCCATTGGTGGTTAAATCAGCTGTGAGCTCATCTAACTCTTGCTGACCTTGGCGCAGTGCAACACCAACAAATATTTGCGCTTCACCAGGGCCTGCGTAACGGTAGTTAAATTCAGTAATAGCGCGACCACCTAATGAGGCGCAAAACTGTTTAAAGCTGCCTTTTTCTTCATTGATGGTTACTGCTAACAACGCTTCGTTTTTCTCTCCCAGCGCAGTACGCTCAGCCACATAACGTAAGCGGTCAAAGTTTAAGTTTGCGCCAGATAACACAGCTGCTAAATGCAGCCCTTTTTGGCCTGTTTGCTGACACCATTTTTTCAGCCCAGCCGTTGCCAGCGCACCTGATGGCTCAGCAATCGCACGGGTTGAAACAAAAATATCTTGCATCGCCGCACATATTTCATCACCGGTTACAGTGACTACTTCATCACAAAACTTTTGCGCTAAGCGAAAGGTTTCGGTACCAATAATTTTTACCGCAACACCATCGGCAAAACTGCCAACCCGTTCAAGCTCGACGGGTTTGCCTGCTGCAAGTGCAGCTTGTAAACAGGCACTTTCATCAGCTTCTACACCGATTACTTTGATATCTGGGCGCAATGACTTTATATACACGGCCATACCAGCAAGTAAGCCACCACCACCAACTGGAATAAATACCGCATCAAGTTGATTAAGCTGCTGCATTAATTCACGTGCAACCGTGCCTTGCCCTACAATCACATCAGGATCATCAAATGGAGGAACAAATATGCCGTCGCGCTGCTCAGTAAGTTCCAGTGCATAAGCTTTGGCAGCATCAAAATGATGACCATGCAAAACCACTTCGCCACCAAGCGCACGTACCGCATTGACTTTGATTTCAGGGGTCGTCACTGGCATTACAATCGTTGCTTGATGCCCTAAGTGTGATGCACTGAGCGCCACCCCTTGAGCATGATTACCAGCTGAGGCGGTGATCACCACTGAACCGGCTGGCAGTTTAGCCAGTTTGTTGTATGCACCACGCAGTTTAAACGAATAAACTGGCTGCTGATCTTCGCGCTTTAGCCATACTTGATTACCAAGACGAGCACTGAGTTCAGCCATTTCGCTAACCTCAGTAACTTTTGCCAGTGGTTCCATATTAGCCTGGATAATAGCGCGAAAATAATCGAGCTCTTGAGAAACCATAATTAACTAAGCTCCTCCAGTTTGGCTAAATCACGCACCGCGCCTTTATCAGCACTGGTTGCAAGTAGCGCATACGCTTTTAGCGCAGATGATACATAACGTTCACGATCGAGTGGTTTGTACGCTTGTTTACCACGAGCAAGTTGCTTTTGCTTACGCGCTTCAAGTTCTTCATCTGTTAACGCTAACGTGATTTCGCGGGTAGCGATATCGATAATAATTTTATCGCCGTTTTCAACGTAAGCAATGGCACCGCCACTGGCCGCTTCTGGTGAAACGTGGCCAATTGATAAACCTGACGTACCGCCCGAGAAGCGACCATCGGTTATAAGTGCGCACTGCTCAGCCAAACCTTTTGATTTTAAGTAACTGGTTGGGTAAAGCATTTCCTGCATGCCAGGTCCGCCTTTCGGTCCTTCGTAGCGAATAACGACTACGTCACCGGCTTTTACTTCGTCATTTAAAATGCCTTCAACTGAATCGTCTTGTGATTCATACACCACGGCGGTGCCTTCAAAGTGTAGCATTTCATCAACCACACCCGCGCTTTTCACAATACAACCATCAACAGCTAAATTACCCGATAGTACCGCCAGGCCGCCATCTTGGCGAAACGCATGTTCAACGCTACGGATACAACCATGTTCACGGTCATTATCGCCTTCATCCCAACGACATTCTTGGCTCATTGCTTTGGTGGTACGAATGCCCGCAGGTCCAGCTCGGTAAAACTTTTGCGCTGCTTCGTTGTTTGGATCAGTGGCATCCCATTTTTTAACTAGCTCTGCCATAGTCATGCCAGCAACATGATTTACCGACAGATCCACTAAGCCAGCTTTGCCAAGCTCGCGAATTATTGCCATCATGCCACCAGCACGATGAACATCTTCAATATGGTATTGCGCGGTTGCAGGCGCTACTTTACATAAGAAAGGTGTTTTACGAGATAACGCATCAATGTGCGACATATCAAAATCAACACCGGCTTCTTGCGCAGCTGCAAGTAAATGCAATACGGTATTTGACGAGCCACCCATAGCAATATCAACCACCATGGCATTCATAAACGCGGTTTTATTAGCAATGGCGCGCGGTAGTACATCTTTATTATCTTTTTGGTAATACTCACGGCATAAATCAACAATTCGTGCACCGGCTTCAACATACAGTTGTTTACGATCTTTATGAGTCGCAAGTGTAGTGCCGTTACCTGGTAGTGCGAGGCCAATTGCTTCGAGTAAACAGTTCATTGAGTTGGCGGTAAACATGCCCGAACACGAGCCACACGTAGGACATGCTGAGCGCTCTACTTGCTCTGAGTCAGCATCACTTACTGATTCATCAGCACCTTTTACCATGGCATCAACTAAATCTAGTTTGATATCAATATTGGCAAGCTTAGTTTTACCTGCTTCCATTGGGCCACCAGACACAAAGATTACTGGAATATCTAAACGAAGTGCCGCCAGCATCATTCCTGGGGTGATTTTGTCGCAGTTAGAAATACATATCATTGCATCGGCACAGTGACCATTTACCATGTATTCAACTGAGTCAGCAATTAAGTCGCGCGATGGTAATGAATACAACATACCGCCGTGGCCCATGGCAATACCATCATCAATGGCGATAGTATTAAATTCTTTTGGCACACCACCCGCTTGAGTAATGGTTTCTGCCATAAGCTCACTGAGTTGGTTAAGGTGCACATGACCCGGTACAAATTGCGTGAATGAGTTTACAACCGCAATAATCGGTTTGCCAAAATCGCTATCTGTCATTCCTGTTGCACGCCATAATGCACGAGCACCTGCGCGCTTTCGACCTTCAGTTGTTGTTGCACTTCTTAATTTAGCCATAGTTACCTCAGTGTTTGCAGTTACTTTTAATATGTAACTGACATCCTCATTCTTAAATTTTTATTGCTAGAGGGAAAGACCCAATAGCCCTGTTGATTTAGTTTTCACAGCAAACTACATTGCTTGCTGTTGTAAATTTTCTAGTGTTACTTGCTTAACGTCCACCAGCTTATTGAGCTGCGTGGTTAATAAGTGAATTGGCTTATCACTGTCGACCGTCATAGCCACATAATACTGACCATCATCCATATTCAATTGAAAATGGGTTAAATCAAAACCACGATGACGAACTACACGCAAAAAGCGCTCAACGGCGATACTTTGATTTTTTAAAGCGACTGTTAAACTGTGTTTCATTTTCCACTCTCCGTCATCATTTCGTCATTCGCGGCACCTGGCGGTACTAGCGGCCAAACATTTTCTTTATCGTCGATACAGGCATGTACTATATAAGGACCTTTACTATTTACTAATGCTGTAATTGCATCATCAACTTGGTTAGCGTGGGTGATCGTTTGCCCAGCAATACCAAATACGGCAGCCAATTGCACAAAATCAGGGTTGTCTGATAAATCAGTTTCAGAATAACGCCCTTCAAAAAATAACTCTTGCCATTGACGAACCATACCTAAACGTTGGTTATCCAAAATTAATATTTTTACCGGTAAATTGTTACGACGAATAGTGGCTAACTCTTGAATGTTCATCATGATTGAACCATCACCAGAAACAGTGATCACAAAATCATTTGGTCGAGCTACTTGCGCACCAATGGCCGCAGGTAAACCAAAGCCCATAGTGCCTGCACCACCACTACTTAAGTGGTTGCTTGGATGACTAAACTTCATATGTTGTGCCACCCACATTTGGTGCTGGCCTACATCACAACACACAACGCCTGTACTTGGCATCCGCTGGCTTAGTTGGCTTAATAAATACGGGGCATATACTTTTTCGCCCGGATAGTCATAGCGCCATGCATGTTCAATCATCATCTCTTTGGCATGATCACGCCATGCTTGTTCAGTTACAAAGCACTCTAATTGCGGCAATGAGGTTTTTAAATCAGCAACTAACGATGCTTTAGCTGGTTTACGCTTACCAATTTCAGCAGCATCTATATCTAAATGGATCACTTTTGCTTTAGCCGCAAACTTGCCTAAATTACCTGTTACACGATCATCAAAGCGCGCACCGATACATACGAGGACATCACACTCTTGTACCGCTAAATTTGCAGCTTGGCCGCCATGCATGCCCAACATACCTAAGTTATATTCGTAATCAGGTAATACACTGCCCAATGCTTTTAGCGTTGAAACCGCAGGCATTTGGGTTTTTTCTAAAAATTGCATTAGCTGTACTTGCGCATCAGCCGCCTGTACACCGCCGCCAACATAGGCAACAGGCCGCTTGGCTTCGCTTAATAGTTGGTTAGCAATAGCCACTTGCTTTAAATCTAACACCGGTAAGTAATCATCAGCCGCAAGCCAAGGATGAAAAGGCACTTGCGCCATTTGAATATCTTTTGGTATATCTACTAACACAGGGCCTGGACGACCTGATTGCGCTAAATGCATGGCTTCTTGCAGTATTTCGGCTAAATCTTCAGGACGTTCAACCATATAACTGTGCTTAGTGCAGGATAATGACATACCTAATACATCAATCTCTTGAAACGCATCAGAGCCTATGGCAGCAGTTGGTACTTGGCCTGTGATCGCAAGTAATGGCACTGAATCCATCATCGCATCAGCAAGCGCGGTGATTAAGTTAGTAGCCCCAGGGCCTGAGGTCGCAAAACACACCCCAAGTTTACCCGTGCTACGAGCAAAACCAACCGCCGCAAAACCTGCACCTTGCTCATGACGAGTGAGATAATGCTTAATTGGCGCACCATACAGCGCATCGTAAATTGGCATGATTGCCCCACCAGGGTAACCAAATACTTCTTTTACGCCGTGTTTGGCTAATAAATCAATTGTTAACTCTGCGCCTGTCATTAAATAATCCTCATTCCTCAGTGACATATCTATACTTAACTATTGCTAAACCCTGAAACTAAAAAGCCCCCCGACTGGTTAAGTGCGGGGGGCTTTTATAATGCTTTACGTATTTTTAAAGCACTAAGTAGCCCCCGCGGTAATAATAATCACCACGACGTTAATTAGGACTAGGTTTAGTGCGTTTGTAAGCATGTAATAAATACCAAAATTTGTTAGTTTACGAAGGAATATTAACTCCCCCGCTGTCTTTTTATATTAGTACCGCGATGGGAGAGCTAAGTCAACCTTAAAATCAATCTAAAAAACCGCTCGCCACCTGACTTTAAAGGCATAAAAATTCAATATGAAAGCCTATATAGATTAATTTACCTCATATATGGAACTATTGATATTTCATACCTCGTTATAACCAATTACTGGTTTGATTAATTTTTGACGAAATCACAATAAATCATTCCTTTTAAATCATCTAATTCAGGAAATGACTAGCTATCCTTAAGTGTTTCTTAAGTCTTGGACTCTACTATGCAGGTATTAAATTATTATTATTGAGTTCTCAATTTATGTTGGTAGGCCAATTTTTCAGTTCAGGTTTTAAAAAGCGCTTCTACATTACCTGTAGCGCCAATACTTTTATTATTGCATTGGCATGTTATTACTGCTTAATAATCAATATTCCTTTTATGCATGGTGCATTCAACGCAATCACCACACTGCCCTCTTTTTCATGGTTATTTTTACTCTCAGTACCGTTACTGTTACTTTGCTTACTAATTATTTTCTTTTCATTATTATCTAGCCGCTGGCTACTCAAACCAATTAATTACATATTATTGTTAAGCTCATGTGCCGCTCTTTACGGCACTTTAAATTATGGAGTAGTATTTGACTATTCGATGATTCAAAACACCTTTGAAACTGACGGTCATGAAGCGGCAAGCTATCTGAACTTGCAATTTATCATGTTCTTTTGTTTATTTGCCTTAGTGCCGCTATTGGTTTTAATTAAAACCAATATTCGTTTTAGTCCGCTAACCAAAGAGCTGGTAAGTCGCAGTAAACTCGTACTTAGCTGCTTTGCTCTAATCGCCGTAATTGTGTTGAGCTTTTATGCTGACTACGCCGCCACCGGACGTAATAATCAATTATTAAAAAAAGAGTTAATTCCATTTCAATACTTAAGCAGTGGCTATAAATATATTCGCGATCAATGGCTGGTCTCTGACGAACCATTTCAAATTTTAGACCCAACGCCAGTATTAAGTGCATCACAACACACGCAAGTAACCGTTATCGTAGTCGGTGAAACAGCACGTGCTGAAAATTTTGCTTACCAAGGTTATACACGCGACACCAACCGCTTCACTCGACCTTTCAAAGTAACGTACCTGAACAATGTAGTGTCCTGTGGAACCGCAACAGCAGTATCTGTTCCTTGTATGTTCTCACGACAAAGCCAAGCTGAGTTCTCACGTAACGAAGCTGATAACCAGCAAAACATTCTCGACATAGCCCAAAGCGCTGGCGCTGATGTGTTGTGGATTGATAATAACAGTGGCTGTAAAAATGTCTGTAATCGCGTTACTAACATTACCATCAAGGTAGATAACTCTGCACTTTGTGAACAACAGCATTGCTATGACGAAGCGTTACTAGCACCACTTAAACGTAAACTAGCTAATCTAAGCCAAGCCAATACGGTCATTGTATTGCATATGATGGGCTCTCATGGACCCACTTACTTTCAACGCTACCCAGATCAATTTAAGCAATTTACACCAACCTGCGACCGCAGTGATATACAAAACTGTAGCACTGAGCAGTTAGTTAATACTTATGACAACACCATAGCGTATAGCGACTACGTAAACTCATTAATGTTAACCGAACTGAATAACTTACCTGACAATATTGATAAAACCTTTGTATATATTTCAGATCACGGTGAGTCGCTCGGCGAAAACGGCGCCTACTTACATGGCTTTCCCTATAGTTTTGCTCCTAGTGGCCAAACACATGTCCCAATGTATATATGGGCTGCCAAAGGTAATCAACGCATTACAGAAAGTTGCTTGAAGAGTGTTGATCAACAACAAGCAGCTTCTCACGACAATATTTTTCATACATTAATAAGTCTAATAGGCATCAAAAGTAAAACTTATGAACTACCTTTAGATTTAGTAAGTAACTGTAAAACAATCAATAACAAAGTGAAGAACAATAATGAATAATTCGAAAACGGTACTCAAACGTCAAGGACTACTACGCCTTTTATTTACCTTACGCCATACTTTTAATGGCTTAAAATGGATGACGCGATTTGAAGCTGCATTTCAGCAAGAACTCGCGCTATTTTTATTACTTGGAGTGTTTGCATGGCTGGCGAATATTCCCACCAGCGATAAACTTATTTTAATTGCCAGCTTGCTGTTTGTACTGTTCGCTGAATTAGTCAATACTGCGATTGAAGTAGTAGTTGATCGTATTGGTACAGAACATCATGAACTCTCTGGGCTGGCTAAAGATATTGCCTCTGCCAGTGTATTTATAGCGATGCTAATAAGCACACTTATTTGGTGGGCTATTTTATGGGCATAACTGATAGATTTAGTGTTGCGCAACTAAAAAATAAACTCGGTCCATACTGGGTATTGCTAACATTTTTTAGCTTATCGCTAACTATGTTAACCCTGGCTCGTTTTAGCTTAAGTGTATGGCAAGGTGAGCGAGTATTTAGCTCTCATGCTTGGCTAAATATTTTTATTGGCGGCTTGCGCGTTGATACGGCTACCTTAAGCTATATTTTAATGCCGGCATTGTTGTTGATTATTATCAGCACATTAATCTCTAAACAGCACCTTATCCGTGGCATTATTAAATACTATTTACTGCTAATGGCTGCTCTGTTGATCTTCTTTGAAGTAATCACTCCGACCTTTATTAATGAATATGACTTACGTCCAAACCGCTTATTTATTGAATACTTAATATACCCAAAAGAAGTCTCTCGAATGATTTTTGCAGGGTATAAAATAGAAGTATTCGCCACTTTACTATTCTTGATCGTCGGAGTAAAACTGGCTACAAAAGTTTTTACCAGCCAATGGCGTAGCCACTGTCAGTTGCCAATCATAAAACACTCCTTATTGGTGATTAGCCTACTGTGCTTAACCGTTCTAGGTGCACGTAACTCACTAGGTCATCGACCGTTAAACCCTGCAATGGTGGCATTTTCAACCGATCATTTACTTAATGATCTTAGCCTTAACTCATTGTATAGCGTAGCCTTTGCAATTAAACAACTCGGTAACGAAAAATCAAGCCAAGACTTTTATGGTGCAATACCAGAAGAGGAATTATTAGCCTTAGTGCGCGCGAGTATGCAAAATGAACAAGCTGTTTTTAACGATGCCAGCGCTCCAACCAAAACCTTTCATCAAGCGGCGTATCAAGGGAAACCCAAAAATCTAGTCATCATTTTACAAGAAAGTTTAGGTGCTCGCTATGTAGGTACTTTAGGCGGTTTACCTTTAACTCCTAATATAGATAAGCTCTATCAGCAAGGTTGGGGGTTTGATAATTTATACGCCACAGGCACACGCTCAGTACGTGGTATAGAAGCTGTTATCACTGGCTTTACCCCGACGCCTTCTCGCGCAGTAGTAAAGCTTGATAAATCGCAACGTGATTTTTTTACCATTGCTGACTTTTTAAGTAAACAAAATTACCACACCCAATTTATTTACGGTGGTGAAAGTCACTTTGATAATATGCAAAGCTTCTTTTTGGGTAATGGCTTTCAACACATTGTAGATAGTAATGACTTTGCCAATATTGATTTTAATGGCTCATGGGGCGCCTCTGATGAAGATCTCTTTAACCAAGCGGATATTGAACTGACTAAGTTACAACAACAAGGTAAACCTTTTTTTAGCTTGGTATTTTCCAGCTCTAATCACAGCCCTTATGAGTTTCCAGATAATAAAATCACCTTATACGATAAGCAAAAACAAACTCGCAATAATGCGGCAAAATATGCCGATTATGCATTAGGCACCTTTATCGAAAAAGCAAAGCAATCAAGTTACTGGGACGATACCGTCTTTATAGTAATTGCCGATCATGATTCGCGCGTATCGGGCGCAAGTTTAGTGCCGATTGAGCACTTTCGTATTCCTGCGGTTATTTTTGGCAAGGGTATCAATGCCAAGCGTGACCATCAGCTTGCCAGCCAACTTGATATTCCGACAACATTATTATCCTTAATTGGAGCCAGTGGTGAACATCCGATGATAGGTCGCGATCTTGCGCAGCCAATCGCTGATAACAAACAACGCGCAATGATGCAATACGATAAAAACTTTGCCTACATAACCGGTAATAGTGGTCAAGGTAATAAGGTCGTAATTTTACAACCACAAAAACCAGCAACCACTTATATATACACACAAGATAAATTAGTGCCCACCAGCAACGACCCACAATTGGTGAAAAAAGCACTGGCACATGCCAATTTAGGTAACTTAGCCTATCAAAATGGTTGGTATCATTAACGCACTGATGCCTTGCTAAAGCAGCAAGGCAAACCGTGTTATTTAATTAAGTTAAGATCATGAAAATACTCGTAATCGAAGATTCTGAACCGCTTAGGCGCAGCCTAGACGTAGGCCTTAATAATCTCGGTTTTACCGTGGACGGTACCGGTGATGGTTCACAAGGTTTAAGTATGGCACTGTGTGGCGACTATGATTTAATCATTCTCGACTTAATGCTACCAAGTGTTGATGGCATGAGTATTCTCAAAGCACTGCGTAGCAGCTCGAGTCAAGCTCGGGTATTAATTCTATCCGCTCGCTCTGAAGCACAAGACAAAATAAACGGCTTAATGAAAGGTGCTGATGATTATCTAACGAAACCGTTTTCGTTTGAAGAATTACATGCCAGAGTACTGGCGTTGTCTCGGCGAGGCCAATTACAAAACCAGCAAAACACACTCTGTGTAGGTGAATGCGTGTTAGATTTGAGCTTAAAAACACTGCATTATCAGCAGCAACCCATAAACCTTACTCGCAACGAATATAAAATCATTGAGTGCTTATTTAGTGCCAAAGAACGGGTATTAGGCCTTGAGATGATCAGCGAAGCCGTGGTCGGCCAATTTGATATGCTGTCAAAAAATGCCCTAGAAGCACATATTTCAGCGATCCGCAAAAAAGTACGACTACTAGGCGGCGAACTACCAATTAAGAATAAACGTGGATTTGGTTATGTCGCTTCTCAAAACTGAGTTGCCAAAAACTAAACGTCACTCTATCAAGCGTAAACTCGTCAATAATATTAGTGCCGTACTGTCGATTATTCTGGTTACTATTTTTTTAACTGTCGATTTGAGCGTTGATTCTTGGGTTGAAAACCAATTTCATCAATCGTTAACTAATAAATCTAATTATTTAAAAACCTTAGTGAAAGATCATAATGGCAAACTAGAGTTTGATTTTGCTGGCGAATTTATGTCTGAATATGAGCAGGCTAATGCCAGCGAATTTTATCAGCTATGGCACGAACAACAGACGTTTGAAAAATCAGATTCATTGCAACTATATCAAAATATTGATTTACCCAATTTCGCTATCCCCATTAACGAATTTAAAATTATTGATTACACTTTGCCTAACGGTGAAGAGGGTCGCGCCATGATCAGCCACTTCATTGCCCAGCAAGAAGACGAAGCAGCACGCGGCAGCGGTCATTTTAAGACCATGGTTTTAACTATCGCAGCCCCTATTTCATCATTAAATAAAGTATTGCTGATCATTGATGTGGTTTTTATTCTGACCTGCATTATCGCAGTTTTTGGAGTACGTTATTTAGTCACTCGAATCGTTAATCGTGGCCTCTTTCCACTGAACAACTTAAATGAACAAATAAAATTACTCGATATCACTGGCGCCTCACAAACTATCAAAAGCGACTTTCAGGTAGAGGAAATTGAACCTATTCGTAATGAGCTGAATAAATTTATTACCACCAATCAACAGCTCTATCAAAATGAAAAACGCCTAACCAGCGACATCGCCCATGAATTGAAAACGCCAATTTCTGAGCTGATCAGCTTGTCAGAAGTGGCACTGCGCTACCCTGATGATGAGCGTATTAGCGCCACATATACCAGCGATATATTGGCTATATCTCAGCGTATGAAAACCATCGTCAATAACTTGCTGCTATTACAGCGCGCTGGTAGTAGCGCTGTAGAGCTCAATTTAGAAAGCGTTAATTTAAGTGACTTTATTACGCAATTAAGCAATGAACTGCAGTTTAAACATGCCGATATTAAGCAGCGCTTACTGCTAAATGTTGCAACTGAGCTGATGATCACCGCTGATCGATTTTGCCTGCATACCATTTTATCTAACTTGCTCGATAACGCATTGTTTTATGGGCTTAGCACCCAACCTATCAACTTACAGGTCGAACAAACTGAATATCACACCAAAATCACGCTATGTAACGCTTTAGCTAAGCCTTTAAGTGAACAACAACTAGAGGCTATTTTTGCCCCCCTTTACCAGCTTGATAGCTCACGAACGAATAACCAACGCCACGGCTTGGGACTAGCGATAGTGAAAAGTTTATGTAATCTCAATAACTTTACCATCAGCGCAAAAAACAAGCCAAACTCTCGCTTAGCATTAATTTTAACGTTACCCAATTAAGCGTATTGGTTTAATATGGATATATACCCAACCAATAAGGACAATTATGAACCTCACTCAGCGTATTAGCAGTTACTTTATTTTATCCCTTTTACTGTGTATTAGTTTTGCTAGCCACAGTGAACCTGGGTTGTGGCAATTAGAAAAAAATGGTGTTAAATCATATTTGTTTGGCACTGTGCATGTCGGTGATGCCACCATGAAAGGACTACCTAAAAAAGTAACCGACGCGCTTGATGCCAGTGATAAAGTAATTGTTGAAGTCAATGTTAGTGCAATTAGCCCGATGGAAATGCAGCGCCGCTCAATGCCTTTTATGATGCTAAAAAATGGCAAAACACTGCAAACTGAGCTTTCGGAACAAAACTATAAGAAGCTTGACCAATACTTCAGCAACAAATCAATTGATATTGCGATGTTTAACAATATGGCGCCATGGGCCGTAATGGTTACTATGTTGCAAATCGAATTTCAAAATATTGGTTTTTCCGATCAATATGGCATTGATAAGCAAGTACTTGCCTATACAAAAACCAACAATATACCAGTTGGCGAATTAGAAACTCTCGAATATCAAATGGAGATGTTTAATAATCTATCGTTGTTAAGTAACGAAATGATTGAAGAAACGTTTGAACAGCTTGCCGACGTTGAAACCTACTTTATTAGCTTAGTTAATGCATGGAAAAATGGTGATATGGCGACCTTAACTAAGTATTACAATGAAAGCTTTGACGACAGCAACTACGGTGAGATCAGCGAACAAGTAATGCTGATTGAACGTAACAATAATTGGGTAAGAGAGCTCACGCCTCGCATCGGTAAAGAAAAACTATTTATCGCCGTAGGCGCCCTGCATTTGCCAGAACAACACGGTTTGTTAAAGCAATTTCAAGATCAGGGATTTAGCGTAACTCGCTTATAAATAGAGAGATACTCAATTTATTTTTGCTGCTTGTTAAGTATTAGTAAATATAACTTCCTTAGCAGATAGACAGGTCTTTCTGCTAAGGTTGTGTAGCTGATATCTGACCTTACTATTTGGTTGATAAATGTAGGAACGTTTTTTTCATTTCTAAATTCAACATGTCGCAATCATGCACTTATTCAAAATGGGTAAGGCTTTTATTTGAATACATAGATAAGTTGAGGCTGATGATGATGTAACTGTTAATCTTGTCATCACGCTATTGATAAATACTCCCCTTTAGACATTAGGTCGGTTAAGATGATGTTGGATTATAGTAGCAGCAAACTAAATACTTTAAATAATGCGATATACTTTTTTAGATTTTGAATTCGACAGTAACAACTTAATACTCAGCAAAAATGGCGACGATATTGATATTCGTCCTAATGAAGCTAAGCTATTGGCGTTACTGCTTTCTGATTCCACACAAGTTTTTAGTAAAGATGCTATTTTAACTAAGGTTTGGCACGATAAAGTGGTGTCTGAACAGGCTGTATTTCAAAATATTAGCCATCTAAGAGCTGTTTTTGGTAATAGCGCGATTAAAACTTTCCCTAAGCGTGGTTATCAATGGCAATTGAATACAAGCCAAATACAAACAGCAGTAATAACTGAGCCTCGATCTGTAAACATTACGACTACTACAATTAAAGCTAAGCCAATTGCAACTATGCCATTGACACAAAAAATCGGTGCTAACGCAACGTCTGACATAAACTCAAGCGATATATTTAAAGTTGGCCCTGCAGAAAAAAAGCCTATGGGATTTTATGCTTTGCTCACAAGTTTACTGGTTGTTTTCGCCACAGCAATCTTAATCCTATTCCCACATAGTTCTGATAAAGTCGCCGCACCTGCTGCAATTGGCATTGCTTATATACCTTTTACTCAAAGCCTTAGTAACAACACTATAAAGCTCGCTGATGATGAATTTTTTGATTTTACAGAACTACCCCAACTAAGCCCTTTGCACTTTGAAACATCGATTGAGAGTGAATATCCAAAGCTTGCTGATAAGCATCCACTGATACTAACCGCCAACGTACGTACCTATAATTCACTCACCTATCTAGATTTTATCTTGAAAGGTCCTATTACGGACTGGCGCGGACAATTAACAGGTTCTTCCAATCAAGCAGTGATAAGCAAGCTAATACAGCACTTATCACAAGATTACATTTATGACTTATTAATGTCACCACAGTCACTTGAAATAAGGCTGGCTAAGTTATCTATCGCCCATAAAAGCAAACCTAACGACTTAATTAACTTAGGCAAGTTGGCGATGCTTTATATTCAAATGGAAGAGTTTGAAAAAGCCATGGTAATGGCTGATAAACTTGCTAATTTTGCTATTGAAGCACAAAACACACAACAATTAGGTAACGCCCTATTACTACAAAGTGAAATTTTAACAAGAAAAGAATTGTTTGAGCTCAGTTCAGAAAAACTCGCCAGCGCAATTTCTCAATTCAAAAAGATTAATGATGCTAAGCGCCTAGCAGATGCCTGGTTTGCTCAATCTTGGTTAGATCACCAAAATAAAAACTACAATGCGGTGAAAGCAAGTTTGCTCAAATCCGCGCAATTATCACTGCAGGTTAACGATATACTGCGTGAATTAGATGCTCTCACTTACCTTTCAGTTTTAGCTTATAAAAATAAGCAAGCAACAGACCAATACCTTTATTTACAACAAGCTGAACGTAAAATGAAAGCGTATAACTTGCCACCATATCACTTTGCTAAAATCCCCTTTCATTATGCTATTTTTGCCCAAACGCCAGCAGACAAAGAACCTCATTTTAAACAAGTACTCGACTTTACCAAATTAACGCCTGACCACTGGGTTGCGCAAAGTAGCCGCAAGAGTTTGCTACAATATTACCTTGATGAAAATCGCTTGGCGGAAGCCAAGGCATTGATTGATAATTTATCTGTAACGACTACATCTATTGATAGTCCACAAAACTCTTATCTAAAAACTTTATTTGCCCAAGCCAGTAAACAAACAAAGGACTTTAATCGCTTAGCAAAACGCACCTTTGAACAAGCGCAACTTTCTGGTGACAGAAACCTGAGTTTGGATGTTGCGTTGTTATTATGTAGTGATAACAATGACCCTGAAAATTACGACTTCTATTCTCAATATATTACTGAGCATGCGGGTGAGAATTGGCGACGTTATAATAAAGATAAATTACTTACGCTTAATCTTTAAAAACGCTATTTAAAAATTTTTTTGCTCTTTTTTATCGAGCTAGTAAGGGTAGCAAGCATATTTCAAGAGCCACGCTAAAAAGCTACCCAAGTAGTTTTTGCTTTTTCTAACTAGGTATTAACTCGCTTTCAAGGATAACCAATTCAGTTTCCAATTATTGTCGCGAGATTTTAGGGTTAGTGTATTCTTACCTTGTTTCAACTTAACCAGAGAGCCTTGCTGAATTTGCCATTTATCGTAACCGCCGGTTTTAAGTACTGGGTTTTCAGCCAATTTTTTTTCATTACTATAGACGTCAAATCCTTTGGTATCTCGTTCGGCTGCAACACGATATTCAAGTTGGTAAAACCCTGCTTTGGCGACATTAAGCTGATAAGTAATAACAGCGTTTTTACCTATAGCATCTGGCCCCGTTAAGACGCTACCAAAGCGCTCACCATCAGAGCTAAAAGAAATTACACTATCACTAAATTCGACTGCCCATTCAGCTTCTACTTTACCGGGAACACTTATCCAACCTGGTTCAATGGTTATCGGCTTACTGTAGTGACTTTGCAGATGCTGTTTAACAGCCACCACGGTATAGTCATATTTATGTTGCCCAATATTTTTATCTGTAAACGTTGTTTGAGTCAGGTTGCTTGCAAGTAACTTAAACATACCACCAGAAAGTAAATTGCGATAAACACGATAGCTATCGACATCACTGTCCTCACTTTTATCCCACGTTAGCGTTACCGAATCGTCTGTTTGCGTTAATACAACATTAGTCACTTGGGCTGGAATAGCAGGCTGATTATCTCGGCGCTTTTGCTCTTGTTGTTGAGCAAAAATTAACTCACGTTGAAATTTTTGACTGCTTTTAGCTAGTTTGGGGGCGGCTCCATCAAGTGCGAGTCTAAAGCCATCAACGCCGCCAGCAAAATCTTCTGGAATAGCGCCTCGACTAAATAGCGGACTATGACTCCAATGCCAACTACCACCTCGAGCAGCACGCAGCTCACACTCGTCACTTACGTAAGCTGAACCATCATTAGCGATATGCTTGTAGCCTCGCACATAACAATCAGCTAAGAATTCTTGTACATTACTTAATACATCAAACAAACCAAAAGCATTAGGCTCATACATACCAACAATGCTGGCGTAAGCTGAGTGATCATTACAATGGGCAATATCGCCACTCCAGTTGTAATAGCTAGTATTACTGTCGCGCTGCAAGATACTTTCACCGTATAAATCGCCAACATTGGCATAGTTACACACTTGTGTATTATCAGGATCGTCACCAAAATAATAATCGGTTTTAGTGCCAGCTCTTGCGGCATATTCCCACTCAGCCTCGGTTGGTAATCGATAAGGCTTACCGGTCTCCTTCGCTAACCATTTTGTATAAGCCTGTGCCGCTTGCCAATTGATACAAACAACGGGCTGAAATTCGCTGGTATTTAAGGCATTAGTTTCCCAGTTGCCTTTTGAATACTGTAAGAACCACCCGTTCATTTCATGTCGGCATTCTTTTGGTGCAGCATAATTTGTTGCCGCAATAAAACGACGAAATTCACTTACGGTTACTTCATATTTACCCAGACTAAATTCTTTAACATTGACGTTAGTAACAGGCTGGGTACTTTCTTTTTTAGTAGATCCCATAGCAAAACTGCCAGCAGGAATAGTGGCCATAATCGGCTCTATCGGTTTCGTTGTTGCATGGCCACCAGCGTTAGCAAATTCGTCAGCATGAAGATGAGCGCTGCCAATAGCACAGCAAAATGTAAGTAAGTAGTTATTGAGTTTCATTGGTACATCCTTTGTTATTCGAATTGGTATAACTAAGCCATAACAATGAAATAGTGAATGGTATTAATCTTAGAAAAAACCTACCTTTAGAGTTAAATAGAAAAATCCTAGATTAATTTTATCGAGAATAAAGTGATACCCATCTTAATATTCTCATTTAGGACAACAACCAGAAAGCTGACTAATTTGCTCTATTTACTTTTCAACAATATCTATTCTACTTACAGAAAAAACTGTCAATGGGCTGTAAAACCTAAATTTAATACATGTGAATGACTGCAAGTTAGCAGCTTGCGAATTACTGACTGGGGATTTATACGAAGTTAAATACTAGGCTAAGGATTTTTAGCAATTACTCACGTTTGCTCGTCGCTTTCTATGTAAATACTCACAATACCCTTCCTGCGATTCTGGCCTCCCGACTGCACCATGAAAAAAGATCTTTAATTGAATTATTCACAAAGAGGTTAAGAGGCGCTGCGCTTTAGAGTAAGTAAACGAATTTGTTTATTGATTTAGAATTGACCATCACTATATAAAAACGGCCAAAAAGAACACTAGTGCCTATTGCCAGAGTTAAGGCTCATATATGTTATGTGTTGCCACGCTCCGCTGTCAAAGATGAGCTTTCATCCAACCTCTCGAAGTCATATTTAACCTTAGATACGACAAACAAGTCACACTGAACAACTGCCGCATCATTTAAATTAAAAAGGACATAATTATGCCCTTTAGTTAAAGAGCTTTTATAAATAATCCCGTCATACCCTTTCGATTTAATAAACTCTGATATTATTTGCGTCGGCGCATATTCTGATTTGGAATCAGATTCCGTTACAGGCCAAGAAAAAGCAATATCCATCGCAGCCCACACAGCGTCAATTTTCTGCTCAATAGAAGGTTCGTCGATGTAAAAATATGGGTACTGCTCGGCCTCAGCAGTCTCCGAAAAATCTATCAACTTCATATCCTTTGTCAAATGCAATTTAGCGATTGTTACGGGTAATCCAGGCCAAGGCCTCACTTCGTGTACCGCAGTTTCTGCATCTGCTGCTACATATAAACAAGGGTTCCCTTTTAAGTTCGCTCTCCCCTCTGAGGGGCTATTGCTCAAGGGTTTCATTCGTTTGAATGAATAAGGAATACGCTTATCAACATGGAACTCTTGTTCTGCACTATCAGTAGCCTTTTCCTTATCGCATCCAGTTTGTGCACGCCATACCACAGAACCAGATTTCAAGGTTTTAATCCTGTCATTACAAGTGTCATTAATTGAATTTAGAAATTCACTCGACTCATGATCTAAAATGTAGCGCAACTTAGAGCACGCTTTTTTAGAAAAGTCAGAATAGCTTAACCAAGATTTGAAGCTCATTCATACTCCTTAGTTTGTAGTAACACATCACCGCGCATAGTGACGTTCTTCCACAAAGTTATTCTACTACTAGTATCTAAATCAGGTGAATATTATATTCTTGGCCAGCAATTATCACCAAAATACCTGAATGCATGAGATGGTCTATCAATTTTGATAAATGTAACCTGAGCTGTTACTTCCATTGAGCTATCCTTGTCATATAAAAATTTAATCAAAGAGCACGTTCCTCTTTTATACAAAAGGCGCGTTCTCTTATTTACATTACTCATTAATAACAAATTATGTAACTGTTTGCTATCCGTATACCCAAACCACCTCTAGATGCAGAATTCAGCGTTTCACAGGGGGTTTGATATCACGGAGTTACTTTGCAAGAATGGCTGTTGGGTTTCGTTGCACTCAACCCAACCTACGGCGATAAATTTAACGCCGAGCTGCTCTGGTTTTTCCTAGCGCCTGGCCCCTAAAACCTAAAACCTTTTCCTTACCTAAAATCAGCCATATCTAAATAGTGCTCTATCCCGGTAATTTTATCCTTAGCGTGATGATTGACATAAATCACTGTGCTACTGCCGGCAGCGCATATTTTTTCGATTAACAGTAAAACACGCTGCCGATTGGCTTCATCAAGCCCCAAACATGGCTCGTCTAAAATCAGTAATGTGGGGTGTTTTACCATAGCGCGGGCAATCAATAGCATGCGTTGGTCACCAAAAGACAGTTGTGTAAATGGCGTGTTTTTTAACTCACTCAAACCTAATAATGCTAACCATTGTATGGTGATATCAAGCTGAATTTGAGTTGGCTTTTGATACAAGCCAATGCTGTCGTAAAAGCCTGACACTATGGTATTGAGCGCCGAAATACTAACCCGATATTCCATGTGCAAAGCATTCGAAATATAGCCAATATGCTGCTTGATTTGCCAAATACTTTCACCACTGCCGCGTTGATAGCCAAACACTTTAATATCATTGTTATAACACTGCGGGTTATCGCCAGTGATTAAGTTAAGCAGGCAGGTTTTGCCGGAGCCGTTTTGACCACTGAGCTGCCAATGCTGTCGTGCTTTGATTGTCCAATTTAAGTGGCTAAAAATAACCTTGCCACTGTAACTGACCATAGCATTTTGCAATCGTACTAATTCAGGCTCATTAAACTCTGGGGCACTGTGTGCCACGTCTTTGCTAGGAATCGTTAAATCAGTTTGTTGTAGGTGTAATAATTTAAATAAATCATCGCGCTGCTTAAGGTCAGGTGTTGCTAGTTGCTGTTGTAATTCGCCATTTTTCACATAACCATAATGCGTAATAAATACGGGGATTTCATCTAACCGATTAACCACAAAGACCATGGTCATGCTGGCACTTAGTTCGATTAATACGCTACGTAATAGCTCAACGCTTTGCACATCCAAACCGTCAAACGGTTCATCAAGCACAATCAATTCGGGGCGATTACTCAGTGCTTTAATTAACATTAGTTTAAGTGTTTCCCCAGTTGAGAGTGCGCGCAAACGTTGCTTAAGCAATGCCTCAAAAGCAAACCCTGTAATTAACTGCTGACATAGCTGTTGATCAAAATATGGGCATGATTGCTGATAAATCAGCTCTGACACCAATTTAGGGCTGGTTTTACCATCGGTGATGTCGTCTTGATCAGCTAATAACTCAGCAGTAATCAATTGCTTTTGCAGATCTGAAGAGACTATTTCTGTACGCTTAAAATCACAACTTCGTGTACCACTGACAATATTAGCTTGATCGAGTAATACTGCTGTTATGGCTGATTTTCCTGCTCCGTTACCGCCAAGCAGCACCCAATGCTGAGCGCTCTCAACCTGCCAAGTTAGATTACTTACGAGAAAACTTTCGCGTTCATTGGTACCAAGGTTAGCCGTCACATTATTGAGTTTAATTGACTGCACAGCGATCCTTTTTAGCTTTTAAATTAATTAGTTTGAAAATACATGACTTTTATTAGCATGGCTATAGAATAAAATTCACGCGGTTTAAACCTTTTTAAATCTGCTAACGTCTAACCTATAAAGCCATTAACAACGAGTAAAAATAATGAATACACTTAGTATCTCTAGTTTAGCCGTAATCCTATTAACCAGTAGTTTAGCTGCTCATGCTGAGCAAAAAATTGAACAGACCTTTGATGTCACTGCCAAGCAGGCATTGGCGATCAACGTGCCCGTTGGCAGCCTAGAACTTAGCACCCATCAAGGTCACCAAGTAACCGTATCGATTGAGCTAAAAGCGAAAAATGATAATTGGTTTAGTGATGATGTTGCACTTGAAGATATCACTTTAAAACATCAACAAAGTAGCGATAAGCTGAGCCTCTCGATTGATAATGACGATGTACAACAAAGCTGGCTGGTAAGTATACCAACAACCATGGCGATAGATTTAGAGCTAGGTGTGGGCGATATTGAAGTAAATAATTTTGCTAATACTGCCAGCATCGATGTCGGTGTGGGCGCAGTACGGATCAGCAGCGCGTTAGCTGACTATCAAACGATCACCCTAGATAGTGGTGTTGGCGACACCAAAATAGCAGGCATGAAAAATGATGCTAAACATAGCCGTAAGCTGGTCACCTCAACTAGTAAATATAACGGTGACGGCCAATACCGCATTAACGTTAAAGTCGGTGTAGGTGATATTAAAATCAGCCACTAAAATTATCAGCCCTCGTTAAATACATTCATGAGGGCTTTTTTAATATCCGCAACCGAAAATGGTTTATAAACATGTACATTAGAGCCAAGTTCATAAGTTCGCTCTAAATCACTTGGCGCAGTGTTGGCGGTGATCACAATGATCGGAACCGTTGAATTTAGTTCTTGGCGGATGATATCTATCGCTTGAAAGCCATCCATCACCGGCATGTTCAAATCCATAAAAATCACATTAAACTCACTTTCAGTAATTTTTTGTGTTGCTATTAAACCGTTTTCAGCCACTTCAACCGTGTAATTAAGCTCGGTTAAAATTCGCGATAAAATTGTCGCGTTTAATAAATTATCTTCCACAATTAAGCAATGCAGTTGTGCGGGTAAGTTGCCTTGATTCGTTAGTAGTGCAGCTTTAGATAATGGCAAACGGATCTTAACCTGTGCACCATGCGGTATGACATCTTTAAACTCAATGCCGCCTTGCATAGCACTAACAATATGTTGCACACGCGCTAAACCGGTTTGTAAGCCCTGAAAATCATTGCCCTGTTCGATGCTATGATGATTTAAATATGGATAGCATTGAGCAAAACCAACGCCGCTATCAGCGACCACAATTTTAATATGACCATCTTGGTAACTAACGGATATTGAAACCTGCCCAGTGCTAGTAAATTTAATGGCATTACTAAGTAGTTCGGTAATGATTTGCTGCAATCGTAAATGATCAAACTCTGTATAGCGATCTAACTCAGGACTGAGTTTTACTTCAAACTTTAACTGTTTGTTATCACAGGCAAACTGAAAAGGTGTAATAGCCGACTCAAGCGTGGTTATTAAATTACGCTTGATAAATTTTAACTGCCATTGCCCAGTATTAAACTGCTGTAGTTCATATAACTCATCCAGCATACTTACAATTCTGCTGGCACAATATTTTGCTTGTTTTTGCAATGCTTGCTGAGATTCTGATAGCTGAAGTTGCTCAATCGAGTCTACCAGCCCTTGTAGCGGTGTTCTAAATTCATGACTTGCCCGTGCGATAAAGCGCTCTTTATAAGTGCTTATCTGCTCTGCTCGCAACTTTTGTTGTTGATATTTATTAATCGCAGCGGTAATTTGCAGCTCCATAGGCTGAAATATAAATTTCAGCTCAATGAATAGCAACACTAAAGTTAATAGCCAAAAAGCCAGCTCTACGTTGGACAGCACTCGGGTTTTGAACTTTGCTTGTTGTTCAAATAGCGTAACTGCACCATCAAGATCCTTGAGCAAGCGTTCAACCTCAGCAATTGTAAATCGCTTTTCTGCTTTGCTTGCACTAGGAGCATTTAACAGTAGCTGCACTTTAGCCAAATACGCCAGCGACGTTTGCACAAGGTTAATTGGTGATGAAAAATAATAAGCAACTAACTGGTCGTCTAAATATAAATAATCGCCATTAGAATGCTGTTGCACTAAAAATTCATGCCCAGCTCTAAACTCTGCGCTCGCTTTAGCTAATACATCACGGTGTAATCTAATATTGCTACCAATATCAGTAACCATGGCATTACTATGCCAAGCGATTTTTTGTGACAACATCCGCTGCTTACCTGCAACATTGATAATATGAGCATCGTCTTTTTGCACAAAAAACATAAACTGAATAAGCAAAGCACTCGCGCTCGAGAGAATCGCTATCGCTAATAACGCCCAACGATAACGCGACCGAATATTAGCAATAATTTGAATCATAATAGGCCCTATTTTTTTTAATAAGTGTAGACCAAAGGGAATAAAGCGACACTTTACGCAATGATATTATTAAAAAAATAAACCCCGCTTCAATGCGGGGTTTATCAATTTTGCTTTTATAATTACCGATTTTCTAAACGATTATAATCAAATAAACCGTATTCAACACCACGGTACTGCTTGGCAACTTTGTGCAAAATATCACTGTACTGCCAAAATTGCGGATGTGTTCGGCGAATTGCAAATTTACTTTTCAGTGCTCTGTAATCGGCTTCTATTTGCATCAATGGTAGTTGCTCGGCAAATGATGCAAGTTGTTGTGGATTATTCAAATACCAAATTGTTTCAGGGTAATCACCAATGAAACCAGGCACAATGGTGACGGTATCTTCTGCATAAGCGCGCTGCCCTTCCTCGTTCAATAAACTAGAAATATTATAATGGGCATTGTGATGGATCATGGTATACGCTTGATGCTCTGCAGCACCGTCTTTCACTAATATAAACGAGATTTGCGGCAGTAAATTAATTGCTTTTGCAGGCATATTATTTAACTGCTGTAACGGCTCTGGTACTTGTGTGTAATCAAAGCGCGGACTTAACACCGGTTTTAGCGTTTGTTTAATTAAGCCATATAACTCGTGTTGTTGATCCTGTGTTTTGTAGTCAATACCAGTTGGCTGACTAAACTCATCACCACTTTCAAAGAAATTAGTTAAACTCGGTGGTGCTTTACGATACCAGTTTGCTTTTAACTCTTTACGCTGAGGTTTAGGTAACAGTGCTAAAAAGTTTTGCTCGCCTTCTAGGCGCAAAAAATCCATGTATAAGCGAGTGATCAACTGATGGCCAACATTACCGTAGACATCAAACCCGGCAACTAGTAAATAATGTATCCGCTCAAACAGTGCGTAATCTAATACCCACATGGTTTTTGGCTCTTGGCCAATAAAACCTTTAACCACAGTCGCACTATCAAAATGGCGGAAAATAGTCAGAGCAGCATTATCATTCACCTCGTCACCACGCCATAATAGGTCGGTGGTTAGGTTTTCACCATTTTTGAACATGCTATTTGCCAACGTTGCCTTGGCTTTAAGGTAAGTATTCTGACGTTTGGCGTATTTGACCCAGCTAGATATAGGTAAAGCGTTGCTTTCTTCAGCCGCAGGCAATGCCAAGGCATCTTCATGTTGTAGCAGCATTTCACCCACTTCTGGCGTTGCCGCTTTAGCAGGATCAGCAAATGCCACCCAAAAATGATCATTAATAACATTTAATGCGATTTGACCACGACATACAGGTCCTTTAATAAAGCCCATAATAATTAATTCAGCTTCATCTAGCATGAATTGATATTTAGATTTAACCGGCATGGCGGCAAACACTTTAAATGGGTTGGATGCTATTTCTGGCAAGTAACTTGGCATGCTGTCAACGTGATAATCTGGCGCAATAAACTGGCTGTACAAGCGCGCTAACTTACTGTCATTCAGTGCCAGTGGTAAATGCGTTTTTGCCAAAATAGTCGAACGGTCATGCATTAAGCGATAATACACACGTTCCACTTTAGGATCATCGTAAGGGCGGCGGGTATTTATTAACTCAATGTCCTGCCCTGGTGGCGTACTCGAACGCACCAATTTAAAAAAGCTTTTTTCATCATCTTGAGCAAAATAAATATGCGCTAAATACCAATGTTCAAACACATAACGTGCTGTTAATTGATACTTTAAATCGTCTTGGTTTAAAAAGCTCTCCCAGCGTTGTGCTTGAGCTAAAGCAGCTTTGCTTGGCGGTTTAATATGCGCCATTTTACCGCCCTCTTTAAGCCACTTTTCAAGGTGCTTAAATTCAGTACGCGAAATACCAGGTAACCCATATGGCATCCCGGAATGAGGTTGACTGTTGGCAAGGCTGTCAAATTCTCCTATAGTGGCGCAGCTTTGCGAGCGATCCAGAGAAAAATCAAACTCATCACCTAGAATCTCATCATTTGGTAGCGGTGAGCTCATTTTTAACACTAAACTGTTGTACAACACGCTACCGGCAAGATTTGCTTGCTCTGTTTGCGCTCGTTCATTCAATACAGGGGTAAAGTCTTTATCACGCCACTGGCTAGTATTCGTTGCATCAAAAAGTAAGCGGCTGGGAGTCGATGCTAATAAACGAGTACCATTGTAAACACGTTCCTTACTTAGGCCGCGGTCAATTCCTTCTGGAGATGAAAGTTTCAGTTGGCATGGTGCATCATAGCAGCCATGACAAACCACACAGCGACTCTCGATCACCGGTTGTACATGTTGTAAAAACTCAGCACCGCTACCTGAGTTATGTTCAACCATACGCTGCTGTGTTTGCTCTGGCCCGAATAGCTCATTGTAATGAGCGGCACCTAAATAAGCGCAGCCACTGAGCACAATAATTAGTGCACTCAGCAAAAAAGACTTTCTCATCGAATTACTCGTCCTCATCGCCCAAGTCAAACGTCGGCATCATATCCATTTGTGGGGACACAAATGTTTGCTCTGATTGGGTCTCGAGTACTGCGCTCAATAATGGTCCACGCGTTAAAGTTAGCTGTGCTTGATGTGCATCGCTTGCTAAGTCTGCAAACGCCGGGTTATGGGCTTCTACAATATAATCTGAAATAGTAATAGCAATGCTGCTATCCGGTGCTGGATTTTGACAAAGCTGGGTCAGTAAATCGTCATCTAAAAGTACGCTTATTGAAAGATCTGGAGTCGATAAATCTCGCTCATTTAAGGTCTCATCAAAAAGAAATAACGGAAGGGTTAAACTACTATCTTGCTCTAATTCCATGTGCTGCTCTCAAATACTAAAATCGTTAATATGACAGCATTATAGCAAAAATTAATTAAATTTAGCTAAACTGACTGCTGATTTACAGCCTGTTTAGCTATTAAAGATAACCTACATTAAATATTATTTACCAAGGCAGGGTTTCACCATTTGAATGCCAAAAACCACCGCTATTACTGAGATTTAGTTCATCAATACGCTGTGTTAAGCGCTGTGCAGATTCCTCTGCTGAGATATCGCCTGCAAAATTAACCATTTGCGTTTGCACAAAACCCGGATGAAATAAACCAACAGCAATTTTTTTACTTTTTAATTCATGAGCTAAGCTCACTGATGCGGCATTAAGTGCAGCCTTTGACATACGATAACCAATATAACCACCAGAACCATTATCGGCAATAGAACCCATACGGCTGGTGATCATAGCGACTTTAGCATCAACACCTAAACTGTGGATCAAAGCATGAGTCACTCGGATCGGTGCTACCGCATTGACCGCAATTTGTTGATTGATGGTATCAAAATCCATCTCTGCCATACTTTCATTATGGAAAATACCGGCATTGTTGATCAACACATCAATCTTATGACCGTGCAATTGGCTCTCAAGCGTTTCGATATCTGCTGCATTGGCAACATCAATATTACTGATCACAGTTACATCTAACGCTTTAAGTTCGGCACTAGGGCTTCGCACCACGGCCGTAACCTGGTAACCCTTTGCTAAATATTGCTGACATAAATTAAGGCCGATGCCACGATTAGCGCCTGTAATTACCACATGCTTTGTCATACTTTTACTCCCATTCTATATACACTCTATAACTGAGAGCTTGGGGCAAACAAAAATAAAAAAAGCACCTAAGTGCTTTTTTAGTTAATTAAATTAAGCATAACTAGTTACATTTCACATCATTCATAGCGGAGGTCATAATTGAAAACACTGCGCCTTGTGGATCGGTGATCACACTAAAGCGGCCCACCTCGGGAATATCGGTTGGTGCCACACACACTTCACCGCCAAGTTGCTGAGCCGTTGCGACATAGTTATCACAATCATCGACAGCAAAATAAATCATCCAGTGAGCAGGAATTTCTGCAGGCCATTCATCGGTCATCTCAATCATCCCTGCAACGGGTTGGTCAGCAACAGTGAATAATGTGTAGCTCATTCCTTGCATAGGTTTTTCAACGCTCTGCCAACCCAATAACTGGCAATAAAACTCACGGCTTGCAGCACTGTTGCGGGTTGCCAGTTCATGCCAATAGGGAGTATTAAGTTCACCTAAACGTTTGCAACCTTTATGTTGATTACCTTGCCATAAGGCAAATAATGCACCACCAGGCTCATTTAGCAACACCATGCGACCCGCGTCCATTACATCATGAGGACCGGCGATAATATCAGCACCTAATTGTTTGGCTTTTTCAGCTACTTCATCAATATTATCTACTGCAATATAGGCTAACCAATGACTTGATGTCGCTGCGTTTTTTTGTTCGTTCGGCATTTGATACATGGCAGCAATATCATCACCTTGCTTTTGTAACATAGTGTAATAAAGACCATCACCAATGGGTTGATCATCAGCCCCCCAAGCAAATAACTCAGTGTAAAAAGCTCTGCCGCTTTTCCAGTTGGATGTACATAACTCTGACCAACAGAAAACCCCGTGGGGGTGATTACTTTGTGTGTCACTCACGATTCAATCTCCTTAAATAGTACATCTACTAAAGTTAAAAGAGGAAAGCCATTTTAGCCAATTTTATTTGTATCGTAAGGTGATCTTTATAGCAAAACAAACAACGAATGATTTGAACCCGACCTAAATACAGCTGCGATAGTGTAATATCACTTATTACGGTTAAACGAATCGATACTTTTGCGGGCACTGGCCACATGCTAATTTATAAAGCTGAAATTTGGCCTTTTAACACCCAAATCGAGACTTTAAAAGAGCATTCACCGGCCCTTTTTAGTGGCTGTGCCCACCACCAAGCGCTTTACCATTAGCATCATAAAAGCCAGACGCACCATGCTCGATAAATCCTAAGTTAATCATTTTGGCTAAAAATGGGTCGCCTTCGTTATCACCGATATCCGCATAGTCAGTCGTTTGATAAGCATCCCATAGGGCAAATTGCTGCTGTATCGGAGCTTTTTTAAAGTCCACAGTGCCCAACGTTAATGTTTGAGTAAGTTGCGGTTTACTAATACTCATTGCGCTTACCAGCTTTTGATTTACCAACCATGCAAGCTCAATCGTAGTATCACCTTGCACTAATTGATAATGCTGTATTTTCTTGCAGCCATCACCTTGCTCATCAGTTAAAGTCATCTTGGCAATAAAATCATCATTAACTAATTGGTATTTAGTACTCCAATCTTGCTGACCTTGCACCTCTGAAGGTTGATATTCAATACCACGCTGCGGTGTTTGAAAGTAACGAATTGGCCGAATTTGCTGATTACTCAACTGTTGCCACACTTCAACTAATTCAAGGCCTTGCTCTGCAACCTGATGGGGTGTTCGCCATAATGTAAACTGTTGAGATTCAGCCACAGCTTTGCCCGCAACTTGCTTACTAACCTGATAGCTTGCTTGCACATATTGACTGTCCAACGCGCACTGCGTGGCACTGGCCAATGGACTTATTAACGCTAAAGATAGGATAATTTTTTTCACTGGATTCTCTTTTCGATTTAATACCGTGGGTCACTGTAATGTGTTTATTTTGCAGATTAATGACAAAGAGCAACTCAGTTTTGAGTTGCTCTTTAGTAAAGCGTATTACATGACAATTACTTAATTTGTAACTTTAGCATCCGCTTGTTTTACTAAGTCAGCTGCATAATCCATCACGTGAAAAATAAAGCTCTGCTCGTTAGTACCTGTTACCAAATGCGCACCAGGGCCAATTGCATAAACACCAACATCTTCACCAGCATGAGTTTCAGATGACAGCGGCACAAGTGCTTCTTGGTGGAAACCTGGACTTTGTGTATCCACATCGGTTAAATCAACACGACCGGTTACTGGGGCAAAGTCGTAACCTACATCAGCATCCGTTTCCTGACCTAAATCTCTAAAGCCGCCACCATTAGCATAACCTACAGTGGTGTATGGCATGTTATCGGCAGCAAGTGTTGGCTCGGTTTCACCAACGGCAACCACTTTACCTAAAATTGGATTACCGCGTTTTGGGTAGCCTGCGATAGTAAATACATGGCTGTGATCGGCAGTAACAATAATCAGCGTATCTTCAATGCTGGTTTTATCAAGCGCTACTTGCACCGCTTTTGATAACTCAATGGTATCGCTTAAAGCGTTATAGGCATTGCCCGCATGGTGAGCATGGTCAATTCGTCCAGCTTCAACCGTTAAGAAAAAGCCTTTCTCGTTGTTATCCAATACATCCAGTGCTTTTGCTGTCATCTCTGATAACGATGGTTCACCCGCAATATCATTGCCACGGTCAGCTTCGTATTGCATGTGAGATTCATTAAACAAGCCAAAAATATGTTTAGTATTAGTCACATCAATCGCATTAAAGCCCGCTTGGTCCATTACATATTGACCATTTGGATACTGAGCTTGCCATTCAGCAGTTAAATCACGGCCATCAGTACGATCGCCTTCTACCGAGCTTACTGCATCGGCTGAATTATAGGCTGCGTCTTTTGGTAAAAAATGACGACGACCGCCCCCCATTACCACTTCAAGACCATCAACATCGATCCCAGCAAAACGCGCTTCTAAGTTCTTTTCAAAGTTAACCAGTTGCGATGCAATATCTTCACAATTAGCCGCTTCCGACTCAGGCATATCTGAAACATCTTCCCAATTGCGGTTTGCCGCTTTTGCATACGTTGCAGCTGGTGTGGCATGGGTAATACGTGCCGTTGAAATAAGTCCCGTTGATTTACCTGCAATTTCCGCAAGCTCTAATGACGTTACTAATTCATGGCCTTTACCTGATAAACAATTACCATTAACCACTGCTTCATCAATACCAATAACACCGACATCAGTTTTTACGCCTGATGCCATTGCTGTCATCGTACCTGCAGAATCAGGTGTTTGTGCATCAACATTATAAGTTTTAGCAAACCCTGAAAACGGTAGTGTTTCAAAGCTTAACTGATGTTCTTCACCCATTTTGCCCTGTAACTGACCCGCTAAAATACGCGCAGCTGTTACTGTTGAAATCCCCATACCGTCGCCAACAAACAAAATAACGTTTTTCGCTTTGCCAGACTCTTTAACAATATTAGCAATATTATCTTGGCTACTAGCTAATTTAGTGTGTGCTTCTTTATACCAAGTATTGGTAGTAAGCGGCGCTAACTGTTGTGGATTCAATGAAGTTTCAGGATCGTTACACACTACAGTGGTTGTAGTTACTTCATCTGCATCAAGCTCACCATTTTGATTGCTGTCGTCACCTGTTAGGGTTTCAATGCCACCATTGATACATTGCTCAGAGCCAACTGCAAGCGTATTTTTAACCGTCAGTGACTCAATTTTATCGTCATCATCAGAGCAACCCGCTAACGCAACAACCACAGCAAGAGATATTAAGTTAAGTTTTTTCATTGTAATCACCATTATTCTTCTATTAGTTCGAGCGCTTGACTGATAATGTGGAAAATAACATTTTGCTCCACAACGCCTTGTGCCAACTGTGCCCCAGGGCCCTTAGCATGCAATGAAATATCTTCACCTGCATGAGTTTCCGAGCTAAGTGGGACTGCTGCTTCTTGATGAAAGCCCGGTGTTAAGGTATCAACACCACTTAATTCAACACGCCCAGCAACTGCTGCGGCTAAATATGAAGCGTCTGCATCTGTTTCATCACCTAAATCTCTAAAGCCCAAGCCATTTGCGTAACCGACTGTGGTATAAGGCATACCGTCAGCTGCAAGGGTTGGAGTATCGCGACCTACTGCTACAACTTGACCCAAAATTGGGTTACCGCGTTTTGGATAGCCAGCAATGGTAAATACATGGCTGTGATCCGCAGTGACTAAAATAAGTGTTTCATTCGGATCGGTATTTTCTACTGCTGCTTTTACCGCATTGGCAAATTCAATTGTGTCATTTAATGCGTTGTAAGCATTACCGGCATGGTGGGCGTGATCGATACGACCCGATTCAACCGTTAGGAAAAACCCTTTTTCATTATTCTTTAAGATATCAATCGCTTTAGTCGTCATTTGCGTTAATGAAGGCTCACCGGCAATATCATTACTGCGATCCGCTTCATATTGCATATGCGATTCATTAAATAATCCAAATACACGTTTGGTATCGCCATTTATTGCGTCAAAGCCGGCCTGATCAGTAATGTATTTACCATCGCTATACATTTGCTGCCATTGCGCTGTTAAATCACGTTCATCAGTACGATCACCTTCGACTGCACTCATAGCATCATTAGAGTTAAATGCAGCATCTTTTGGTAAGAAATGACGACGACCGCCACCCATCACCACTTCTAGACCATCAACATCAACACCCGCAAAGCGCGCTTCAAGATTTTTTTCGAAATTAACTAATTGCGACGCAATATCTTCACAACCTGCAGTGACTGCATCTGCAGGCATGTCGGAAATATCTTCCCAATTACGATCAGCTGATTTTGCATACGTTGCAGCTGGCGTTGCGTGGGTGATCCGTGCAGTAGAAATAATACCTGTGGCTAGGCCTTTAATTTCTGCAAGCTCTGTAGCTGTAATTAATTCATTACCTGCTACAGTTGCACATTTGCCACGTTCAATGTCTTCGTTAACACCAATAACACCAACATCCGTTTTAACACCTGAGATAATAGCCGTCATGGTGCCTGCTGAATCCGGTGTTTGCGCATCGACGTTATACGTTTTTATTTGTGCCGAATACGGAAATTCTTCAAAGCTCAAAAAGCCCTCTTCTCCTAAAGCGCCTTGTTTTTGGCCTGCAAGGATACGTGCTGCGGTGAGGGTTGATATACCCATGCCATCACCAACAAATAGAATTACGTTCTTTGCTTTAGTGGCTGGTGTTGCATTAGCCATCGTTTCTTTAGAGGTTAATTTAGCCTGTGCAGCGCTATACCAATCACTTTTCATTTGGTTATCAGGTAACACACCTGCATTAGCACCCGCTGACAACGCCAGTGTTAAACCAATTGCAGTCGCAATTTTATTAATTTTCATTTTTAAGTTCCATTGATACGATTTGGTCAAGAATGTCTGTAGTAATGAGAGCATCATATTAGGTAGGTTTTGTTACTTAAAAAGTATCTTTATGTTACATAAAAATTAAAAGTTATATTATTTTTGTTTGTTATATCATAACGTTACAATGGTTCAGCGGTAAGCGGTAAGCGGTAAGCGGTA
>NZ_JACJDS010000017.1:0-103408 GCF_014163635.1 Pseudoalteromonas sp. SR44-8 | reverse complement strand
CAGAGATAAGCAAACTCGCACTTTTTATCAGACATAAGCGAACTCGCACTTTTTATCAGACATAAGCAAACTCGTATCAAATATGCGGCTAATAATTAACCTGCTACTGCCTTTGTTGCGTATAACTTTAAAAAAAGTTCAATAATTATCGTAATAAGTGTAAATCCGTCAGTTAATTGATGAATTTTTTTGCTACAATTGTCTGGCAAGTAATGTGAGTGAGTTCAACAGCACCATGTGCAGTTAATCTGCTTCCTTTTAGTGAGGTTGATCTTGGTCAGTATATTGTTTTTGTAAAAGTCATATCATAAAACGGCTCTATGCTCGAGCTAACTTAGTCAATTAGTTGATAAAGTCGGGATTATTCGAGCATGAGGCTGTTAATAACCTTGTTTTAATCAAGGGTTTTAATTATGATCGCTTCTATTTTAAAATTTCGAAAAATTAACCTGCTGTAACTGATGTTCTCAATATAGCAAGTGTTGAGAATCATAGTGGAGATAAGTGGATGAGCAATGCGCCTGTAGACAATGGCCGACGTCGCTTTTTAACCATAGCTACCTCTGTTGTAGGTGGTGTTGGTGCGGCTGGGGCTGCTGTTCCTTTTATTGCGTCTTGGAATCCAAGTGAGCGAGCTAAATCTGCGGGTGCGCCTGTAGAAGTAGATATCAGCAAACTTGAGCCGGGACAATTAATACGTGTCGAGTGGCGTGGTAAACCTGTATGGGTTGTATCACGGACCCCTAAAATGCTTGAGCAGATGAAAGAACACGAAGGTCAACTTCGTGATCCGCAATCGCAAGAGCCACAACAATTAGAATCATCAACAAATGATTACCGTTCATTACGCCCTGAGATATTTCTCGCGGTAGGTATTTGTACGCATTTAGGGTGTTCACCTGGCTTTTTCCAAGGTAATTTTGGTGAAAAGGTTGAGGGCACAGATGATGGTTTCTACTGTCCATGTCACGGTTCTAAATTTGATATGGCTGGCCGTGTATTTAAATCGGTACCTGCCCCGTTAAACTTAGAAATACCACCTTACACATTTCTTGATGAAACCACTATTTTAGTGGGCGAAGAAAAAGGGGTAGCCTAATGTTCGGTAAAATTATTGGTTGGATAGACGACCGTATCCCAATGACACGTGTTTGGAACATGCATATTGCACAGTATCCAGCACCGAAAAACTTTAACTTCTGGTATTTCTTTGGCTCATTGGCCATGTTAGTACTAGTAAACCAAATTCTTACCGGAATTTGGTTAACGATGAACTTTGTTCCGTCTTCTGAGGGCGCATTCGCTTCAGTAGAATACATCATGCGTGATGTAGAATACGGCTGGTTACTACGTTATTTGCACTCAACAGGTGCATCAGCGTTTTTCATCGTTGTATATATGCATATGTTCCGTGGCATGATCTACGGTTCTTACCAAAAACCACGTGAATTACTGTGGTTATTCGGTATGTTTATCTTCTTAGCGTTAATGGCTGAAGCATTCATGGGGTACTTATTACCATGGGGTCAAATGTCATTCTGGGGTGCACAGGTAATCATTTCACTATTCGGGGCTATTCCGGTTATTGGTGATGACTTAACACTTTGGATCCGTGGTGATTATGTAATATCAGGTGCAACGCTTAACCGCTTCTTTGCATTACATGTTATTGCTTTACCATTGGTTATCGTAATTTTAGTATTCTTACACATTGTGGCACTGCACGAAGTGGGTTCAAATAACCCTGACGGCGTTGAGATCAAGCGTAAGAAAGGCTCTGTTGCTGAAGAAGATAAGCCTAAATTTAAATTCCATGAGTATTACACTGACAAGAAAGATATTGTTGATGCGATTCCGTTCCACCCTTATTACACAGTAAAAGATATTGTGGGTGTGGTTGGTTTCTTAATCTTGTTCTGTTGGGTGGTGTTCTTTATGCCTGCGATGAATGGTTTCTTCCTTGAAGGACCAAACTTTGAAGCGGCAAATCCACTTAAAACACCAGCACATATTTTCCCAGTTTGGTACTTTACGCCATTCTATGCAATCTTACGTGCAATCCCAGATAAACTAATTGGTGTTGCTGCGATGGGTGCATCGATTGTAGTGCTGGCGTTATTACCTTGGCTTGACCGTGGTACGGTTAAATCGGTTCGCTACCGTTGTGGCTTCCATAAATGGAACATTGCAGGGTTTGTTGTTACTTTCGTACTACTTGGTTGGGTGGGTGCAACTCCACAAACTGACTTTAAAACGATTGTCTCGCAAATCTGTACTGTGACTTACTTTATGTTCTTCGTACTGTTGTTTGTATACAGTAAGAATGAAAAAACTAAGCCATTGCCTGAGAGGTTAACGAAATGATGAAAAAGCTTATTATCGGTTTATTTGCTTTATCAATAAACGTATTGCCGGCAATGGCGGCAGGTCCATCGGTTCCATTAATGGAAGCCGGTAATGACCTAACTGATCAGCCTTCGTTGCAACGTGGTGCAAAGTTGTTCATGAACTACTGTCTTGGTTGTCACCAAATGCAGTATCAGCGTTATGAGCGTACTTTCCGTGATATCGGTATTCCAACAGCCGTTGGCCTTGAGCAGTTAATTTTTGACGGTTCAAAAGTTGGTAGCCATATCACTAACGCAATTACTAAAGATGATGCAGCAAAATGGTTTGGTGCGGCTCCGCCGGATCTAACTCTAATTGCACGTGTAAAATCTCCGGATTATATTTACACGTACTTAAAGTCATTTTATAAAGATGAATCTCGTCCGTTTGGGGTAAACAATATTGTTTTCCCACTGGTAGGTATGCCTCACGTTCTGCAAGAACTACAAGGTTTACCAACACCTATTACTGAAGAAGTCGAAGAACATGGTCACACTGTGACTAAAGTTATTGGTACTGAAACAGATGGAACAGGCGAAATGAGTGTAGACGAGTACGATCAAGCGGCTCGTGACTTAACTAACTTCCTTGAGTACGTGGGTGAACCTTCACGTCTTGAATCAGAAGCGTTAGGTATCAAGGTTATCGGATTCTTAGTTATCCTATTTATCTTGGCATTCATGCTGAAGAAAGAATACTGGAGAGATGTTCATTAATTTTGAACATATTTAAAGGTAATTTTGCAATAGGGGCTTAAGCCCCTTTTGCTGTTTTTGTTATTTAATGGAGGTAGGCATGGCCGTAGCTGCCAATAAGCGCCCTGTAATGACCCTTTTTTCTGGTGCTAACTGTATGTATAGCCATCAAGTACGCATTGTACTTGCTGAAAAAGGCGTAAGTGTAGATATTCATCTGGCTGAAAAGGATAACCTGCCAGAAGCACTTCATGAAATTAACCCTTACGGTACAGTGCCAACACTGATTGACCGTGAGCTTGGTTTATATCAGGCAAACATCATCATGGAATACCTTGATGAACGTTTTCCTCACCCTCCACTAATGCCTGTTTATCCGGTAATGCGTGGCCGCAGCCGTTTAATGATGCATCGCATCGACACAGATTGGTACAGCCTTGCTGCTAAAATTTATGCTAATGGTGCAGAGTCTGCACAAGCGCGTAAAGAACTAACAGAAGCTTTACTTGCTGTTTCAGCAATCTTTACTGAAGCTCCTTACTTTATGAGTGAAGAGTTTAGTTTAGTTGATTGTTACTTAGCACCATTACTATGGCGTTTACCAGAGCTTGGTATTGAGCTAACTGGTGCAGGTTCTAAAGAGATGAAAGAATATATGATCCGTTTATTTGAGCGTGAATCATTCCAAGCTTCTCTTACTGAAACTGAGCGCGAGATCCGTTTGTAATGACGCCTAATCGTCCTTATTTACTTCGTGCTTTCTTTGATTGGATTGTTGATAATCAGTGTACACCGCATTTAGTGGTTAATGCTGATTTTCCAGCCGTGCAAATACCAACACAGTTTGTTCAAGATGGACAAATTGTGTTGAATATTAGCCCATCAGCTGTCACACAATTCTCAATGGATAATCAGCAGTTAAGCTTTAGTGCCCGCTTTGGTGGTCAGCCAATGCAAGTATACGTGCCAATTGGTGCCGTGCTTGCGATCTATGCCCGCGAAAACGGTGAAGGCACTGTGTTTACTGCAGATGAGTTTTTAGAAGATGAAGACGAGTTTGCAGCTGAGTTAGAAAGTGTTGATATCGCAGATGAGTTATTACCTGACGAGCCAGCTCCTTCTAAGCCTGAAAAGAAAAAAGGCTCACACTTACGTGTTATTAAGTAATATGTAATTGTTTGATAAAAACCGCTGATTAAGCGGTTTTTTTATGCGCGCAATAAGCACGCATATTAATGGTATGCAGGGAGCAAATACGTGGTTTAAATTTGTATTAGCAACGTTAATTTGACCACCTAATTAGATATTTTTATGAGGTTCTGCTGTAAAACAAGCAGCACTGTGAACTGATACATTATCTAACTTGAGCCTAAGTGGCATCACACGATATAAAATAATTATAAAGTAAAAATGCAACAACTAGCTTTAATTAAAAGTGTACCGATTAAGTATTCAGCTTGCTCTTGTGTTTTCTATAATTCAGCATTATTTCCTAGTGCTTATTTTCTTATTAGTATAATATTATGATAATTTCATAATCTTCCACAATCCTTTGTAATCTTTCACAATTCTTTATAATTCCAACAATTTTAATAATTAGGTATATACGATGCGTAGTAACCTGCCTGTTACGACTAAAGAAAAAACATTCAATAATAATATTAAGTTAATTACAGTAACAGATACTCAAGGCAACATTCTTGAATGTAATGAAGCTTTTATTGAAATCAGCGGGTTTAAAAAAGCAGAGTTAATAGGTCAGCCTCATAACATAGTAAGGCATCCTGATATGCCTTCAGAAGCATTTAAAACAATGTGGTCTTATCTAAAATTGGGTAAACCATGGATGGGGCTTGTAAAAAACCGCTGTAAAAATGGCGATTATTATTGGGTCGATGCTTATGTTACACCCATAACACAAGACAATAAGATTGTTGGCTATGAGTCAGTTCGTTCTTGTCCATCACGACAGGCGGTTGCTCGGGCTACGCAGCTTTATCGTGATATCAACAAAGGTAAAAGCCAGAAAATGCATTTACCAGTGTCTTTAGAAAATTTATTGCTAACTTTTTCAATTATTATTTGCGCAATATTATTTTTAGCTGGTTATGCAAGATTGTCCGAAGGTATTTTGTTTACATCAGTTGTTATTTTTGCCATTTGGGTTTCTATAGTTAAAAAGAAAACTCTCAATGCGCTTAATAATATGCTTTCTCACTCATTTTCGGATCCTCTTGCAGTCAAAAGCTATACCGATGATGCTGGTGATTTAGGAAAGCTTAAAGTTGCTATTTTAAGTCAACTTGCTCATTTAGGGACGATTATAACTCGTATCGAAAGTTCTGCGCTGGTTGTTGCTAAGGAATCTGAGAAAGGTGCTGAGCTGACTGATAAAACAAGAAGAGATATTGAAAGTCAGCAGTTAGAAACTATGCAAGTTGCTACAGCAATGAATGAAATGTCTACCGCTATTGCTGAAGTATCGAAACATGTGAGTGATACTGCATCACAAGCTGACAAAGCCAATGAGCTTACTTTAAAAGGCTCTGAAATAGCCAATATTACCCATAATTCTATTCAAAAACTGCAGCTTACGGTTGAGCAAATTAGTAGTTCAGTACGAGGTGTTTCAGAACAAACAGCACGAATAGCTAATGCGGCTCAAATAATTGAACAAATTGCTGATCAAACTAACCTACTAGCTTTGAATGCTGCAATTGAAGCCGCTCGTGCGGGTGAACAAGGCCGTGGTTTTGCTGTCGTAGCAGACGAAGTTAGAAGTCTAGCTCAGCGTACCCAAGAATCAACTAAAGAAATCTACGGTATTGTTAGCGAATTAACGCAGCGTGCAAGTGACGCGGTAGAAATAGCTGATGCAGGGGCTATTGATGCAAAAGATGGTCTTTCTCATGTTATTGAGAGCAGTAAAATGCTAAATGGTGTAACCGAGTCTGTAGGTCAAATTGCTTCTATGTCTACTCAAATGGCTGCAGCAGTTGAAGAGCAATCCCATGTTGCTGAAGATATCAATCGTCAAATTGTAAATATTTCTGCACTTGCAGATACGAGT
The DNA here is from genome assembly GCF_014163635.1 of Pseudoalteromonas sp. SR44-8. Lineage (NCBI taxonomy): Bacteria > Pseudomonadati > Pseudomonadota > Gammaproteobacteria > Alteromonadales > Pseudoalteromonadaceae > Pseudoalteromonas > Pseudoalteromonas sp. SR44-8. The sequence continues at coordinate 97,255 of NZ_JACJDS010000017.1, read as the reverse complement.
ACTGAAAGCTCCAATAAGTTATCAGAAACTATTATCTATCTTAATAAGATAGCTGATGAGCTGCATGAACTCGTTGTTCGCTTCAAACAATAAAGTAAAAAATTTATCAAAAGCCATTTCTTAATTATGTATGTTGATATTGATATGAAACTAATGAGTAAAAAACTTGGAGAAGTAAATGAGCGCACCTGATTACCCCGCTGATGAATCTGCTCGCTTAAATGCTTTAAAACACACAGGTTTACTTGATTCGCTTGCTGAGGAGCGATTTGATCGTATCACGCGATTAACTGCACATTTTTTTAATGTAAAAATATGCTTAGTTTCTTTGGTCGATAGTGACAGGCAGTGGTTTAAATCAAAGGTTGGATTGGATGTTTGTCAAACTGGGCGTGAAATTTCTTTTTGCGGGCATGCAATTTTACAGCCGGATGTTTTTGTTGTTACAGATACAATAAAAGATTCTCGTTTTTCGACAAATCAGCTAGTAACACATGAACCTCATATTCGTTTTTATGCAGGCGCACCAGTACGCGAGTCCAGCGGGCAACCAATAGGTACGTTATGCATTATTGATGTTGTGCCCCGTGATTTTTCAAGTGATGAAAAGCAAATGCTACGTGAATTCGCTGATATGGTGGAGCATGAAATTACTCGGCTAGACCAAGAGGTTTTTAAGCAACAATTACATTCTACTATGAAAAAAAAGGCATCAATTTTAGCTACGTTGCCAGATATGGTGTTTGTGATTGACCGAGAATACCGTTTTATATCATGTAATGAACACCCTGATTTACCGATACCTCAGCATGAAATTATTGGCCACACTATTAATGATCTAATGCCTAATGAGCTAGGCTGTCAACTTATAAGCAAAGTTGAACAGGCTTTTAATGCAGATGATGCTATTCATCAAAATAATACATTTACTACTAAGTCAAACAGGTCGTTTGAAGTTCGTTACAAAAAGATTGATAAAAATGAGGTATTACTCGTTATTCGTAATATCACAGAACAATTACTCGCAAGCGAAGAGTTACGACGCCTTTCAGAGGTTGTCAGACAAACAACAAACGGAGTTATAATCACCGATAAAAGTGGTTTAGTTGTTTGGATAAATGAAGCTTTTACTGCTATTTCGGGTTTCAAATTAGATGATATCTCAGGAAAAAAACCAGGTGAGTTGTTGCAAGGGCTAGATACAGATCCTGAGACAATAAATGAAATGAGACATGCTATTAGCGCAGTCAAGGGGTTTAACGTCGATGTGCTAAATTACTCCAAAAATAAAAAGCCTTATTGGATAAGAATAGCATGTAATCCACTGTTAGATAATGAGGGCAGGCATTCAGGTTATATTGCAATACAGACTGACATAACAAAAGAAAAGCTAGATGAACAGGTTATTCATAACAGTCAAAATTTACTTAAAACTGTTATTGATGCAAACAAGATTGGTACATGGCATTTAAATATTCAAACTAGCGAGTTACTCATTAATGACAATTGGGCTGATTTATTAGGTTATAAGCTTGCTGAGTTGCTTCCATTAAGTCGTTTTAGCTGGGAGAAGCTAACTCATCCTGATGACCTTCATTATTGTTTATTTCAACTTGAAAAACATGTTTCTGGTCAGCTCCCGAGCTATGAAGCTAACATGCGGATGAAGCACAAAAATGGTGATTGGATTTGGATCAATACCCGTGGAAAGATATCCTCTCGCACTGATGATGGTAAAGCAGAGTGGTTGCTAGGTACGCATTTTGATATTAATGATCAAATCAAAGCTGAAAGCTCTCTCGATGAAAAATCAAAACAAATGGTCGCCGTCGTAGAAAGTATGCTTGATGGTGTTATTACTATCGATAGTATGGGGGTAGTGCTCACATTTAACCAAGCCGCAAAGGAAATTTTTGGTTATAGTGATAATGAAGTTATAGGTAACAATATTAGCATGCTAATGGGTTCACCGCACCGCGAGCACCATAATCACTATTTAAAAAAAAATATAAACAATGGGAATAGTGATATTACTGGGCGCATTCGAGAGCTTGATGCATTGCACAAAAACGGCGCTACCTTTCCTATTGAGCTAGGTGTTGTCGAGGTGAAAAATGCTGGTGAGATCAACTTTATTGGTATTATTCGCGACATTACTCAACGTAAAAAACGTGAACAGGAAATACATAAGCTAGCGTTTTATGATTCACTTACTATGTTACCAAACCGTCGTTTGTTACTTGATAGATTGCAAAATACTATTTCCCATTGTGCTCGAAGCTGCAATTTCGCTGCAGTCTTATTTTTAGATTTAGACAACTTTAAAAATTTAAACGACAGTGCTGGACATAATAAAGGGGATTTATTGTTATGTAAGGTGGCTAATCGATTAGTTAAAGCAATAAACCATGGGGATACTGTGTCTCGGCTCGGTGGTGATGAATTTGTTATTATTGCTGCTGATCTGGGGGATGATGAAAAAGAGGCTGCTAATCAAGCTGAATCGATTGCTCAAAAAATTATGACCCGCTTAGCGCAAGAGTTTAATCTTGATGGTTTAACATATAATAGTTCAGCAAGTATTGGTGTAACTATGTTTAATAAAGCAAACACATCAACAGAGGAGCTACTCAAGCAAGCAGACTTAGCTATGTATAAGGCAAAAGATGCTGGTCGTAATGGGGTGCAATTCTTTGACCCTCAGATGCAGATTGCTGTTAGCTCAAGACTTACTCTTATCGGTGACTTACACGAAGCGGTAAATCAACAGCAATTCACTTTGTTTTACCAAAAGCAGATTAACCAATACCAACAAGTTGTTGGTGTTGAAGCACTATTGCGTTGGGTTCATCCTATAAAGGGCATTATTTCACCTGCGGACTTTATTCCATTGGCAGAGGATACTGGGCTTATAGTGCCTATAGGTGAGTGGGTATTGCAACAAGCATGTGAAACATTAGCAAAATGGGCAAAAACTCCTGCTAAAGCTAGTTTTACCGTTGCAGTTAATATTAGTGTTGTACAGTTTAGTAAAAAAGACTTTGTTCAGGTAGTTCTCAAGGCACTTAATAGCTCAAAAGCTAATCCAGGGCGTCTAAAGTTAGAAATCACAGAATCTCTCTTAGCAAATAATATATCCGATGTTAAAGCTAAGATGCGAGAGCTAAAGCAGCATGGGATTACATTTTCAATTGATGACTTTGGTACGGGTTATTCGTCTTTGTCTTACCTAAAGAAACTGCCTTTGGATCAGTTGAAAATAGATCAGAGTTTTGTCCGTGATATTATTAATAGTCTTAATGATAAAGCGATTGCTCAGGCTGTTATAACACTAGCTAGTTCAATGGATTTAGAAGTAATAGCTGAAGGGGTTGAAACAGAAGCACAACGGTTATTATTACAGAGCATGGGCTGCAATGCCTATCAGGGTTATCTGTTTGGTAAACCATGTATATTTGAAGAAATACAATTTTAATATTTTATTGTAGCAATAATGCGACTTAAATAGAGGGCATCGCGTTGTGGGCTTTTTTAGTAAAACCAAGGGCTAGCGATTTTATACGATATTTATTTGTGACGAAGGCTGAGTTAAGTTTCAGCTACGGATGATTAAAATGGAGAGACCGTGTTAACCTAATGGCAAACACGGCTGAAAATTCTTTATCTTTATAAGTACTCAAATACCTTAATAACGCGTTCTACACCCGAAACATTACGTGCAACGCTTACAGCGGTGTTTGCTTCTGCATCTGATACTAAGCCCATTAAAAATACTTCGCCATTCTCAGTTACTACTTTGATGTTGTTGCTACTGATGTTGTCGGTGGTAAGTAATTGTGTTTTTACTTTCGACGTTAACCAAGAATCATGGGTCTGGGTGCTCATGCTAATGTTAGAGCCAATACGAATTTGGTTATGTATTTTGCGTATAGCAGGTAAGCCCTCAATCGTACGCTGAGCCTCGTCTTTCATTTCTTGAGTTGCAACCTGGCCTATTAACAATACAATGCCGTTAACGCTAATCACGCTGATGTTGGCATGATCAGCAAGGCGAGGTACATCGTTTATTGCGACCCCAGCTTTGATTTCGATATTACTATCATCGATTTGCGAACCAAGAGTACGACGATCGTTGGCTGCGGTAACGGCACCAGCGGTACCTGCAACAACTGCAGCAGCGCAGCCTTGTAATAATAGTACTGTACTAATAACAATTAGAGATTGTTTCAACATTAGCTTTCTTCCTGTGGGAATAGGGTCAAGTCGACGAGTTCACTCAAACAATGAAGATTAACCAAGTGAGATTCTATGATGCGGCTAGGACGTTTTGACGGAACACGAATTTCGACATCATTGGCGCCGAGTAAACCTACTAGCTCACCGCCATCATCACCAACCATAACAATAACTTTCATATCTTTGGTGAGTGCGGCTTCGACTGCCGATATGATGTTTTTTTCGTTGCCATTAATTGCTAAGACCAATAGTAAATCGCCTTGTTGAGCAAACGCTCGTATTTGCCGCGCAAAAGTTTCTTGGTCGTCACTTTGGGTGCTTTGACCAAGATTGATATGTTCTTGTGACAGCGCGATTGCCGGTAAACAAGGACGTTCTGTTTCGTAGTAGTTGATCAATATACCGGCCATATGCTGAGCAAGCATATGACAGCTCGCAGTACCGCAACAAATCAATTTATTACCATTGATTAGGCTTTGCGCTATGGTAAATGCAGCGGCTTCTAGGGCGCTTGGGAGTACTTCGCCGGCGGCTATTTGCACCTGAATGCTTTCAGTAAAAATCTCTTTTATAGTATCTTGCATATTAAAATACGTTTTTTATCCAATTAAGTTGTTGCGATGTGCCGCCTGTTATTGCGACAAAGTCGATTCTTATTGCTTGATCACTAAGCTTTTTGGTTGCTAAATAATGGTAAATAGAGCGCTTTAAACGTTCTTGCTTTTGTTTACCTAAAGCGTGGATTGCTCCACCCTTAACATAGCTACTGCGAAATTTCACTTCCACAAACACTAGCGTGTTGCCATCGCGCATTATTACATCTAGCTCCCCGTAGGGGCAGTTATAGTTTCGCTCTAACGGGATCAGCCCTTGCGTTACTAAGTATTTTTGCGCTTGTAGCTCGTAATACTGGCCTTTCTCTCGGCTATTTTGCCACAGTTGTTTAAACCACGACATCACAACATCCTTGTTTTATATTGCTTTTAGCTACTCACTGTTTGACCGGCTGGTAGCTGATTGCATAAATAATGGTAACGGTGCTGATGTTGCTAGCTGCACCGCCTGGATTTGTCTATTTTTGTATTGCGCCCAATTAAGTTGGCGATTTATTTGCCCATCACTGGTAATGCTTAATTGACCGGTTAAGCCATTAAACCGCTTACCGGGAAGCATACTCAATTGTGTGATACTACTTAACATAGCAACCGAATCATAGGCCATCGCAAATAAACGCTGACTTATATCAGCCTGTTCTGGCCACAGCGAGTTATATTGCTGACGCAAGGCATGATCTTTGACTTGTCCACTGAGCATCCATGGTAACTCGGTAAAATACAAACCATCGAGATCGCCTTTATCGGTGCTATCGATTTGCTTGCTATGACTTTTTGAGCTGGCATACAGAGGAATGCGATCAGCAAAGGTACTCACATTTACATCTAAATAAGGTTTAATCAAGCGAGTTTCGATAGCATCACCGAGAATATAAATAACATCAATATCACGACGAGAGCGGGTTTCGCTTTCTACTTCTTGTTTAAATAATGACTTAACGGTCGCAATACGTTCTTTTGATTTATCAACTTCTAACAGGTTAATAATGGTGGTTGGCATATCTTTTTTATCATTATAAAGACCAACTTCTGGTGTGGTTTCACTATAGCGTTGCCATTGTCGGTTGAATAAATCCACTAAGCGCTGGCCTGAACTATTATTTGGCGCAAGCAGCATAGGTTTTTGATAACCAACCGTTAAAAAGTGCTCAAGTGCTTGCTGTATTTCGTGTTCAGGATTAAGCGCAAAGAAGTAATGCTGTGGAGACTGGCGCTCACCATCAAAGGTATTTAAGTGCAAAACTGGGTAATCTTGTAATGCTTTGCTTGCAACTAGCTTATCAATGTTCGCTTTGAGTAACGGCCCAATTATAAAGTTTGGTTTAATTTCGAGTAATTTTGCAGAAAGCTCAGCAGAGCTAAGCATTTCATCAATAAAAATGGTTTCATCAATAGATGAGTTATCTAGTGCTGCTAACACGCCAGCTTTTAAGGCATCACCTAGGCGTTCATTAGCACCTGATTGGGGTAATAAAACAACTAAACGTTCAATATTCAGTGGCTCAGCAGTAATTAGATCCGCAGCCTTTTTTGGTAATACCGCGATTGCCGGATGGCCTGAATAACGGCGCTGCCAATTATTAATTGCTTGGTCAAGTTCTACAGGGGCACCTAAGTAAACTTTATGATATAAAGCTAAATTTACCCAACCTTGCTGTATCACTGAGCCGCGGTTAAAGCGTTCAAGGGCATAAGATGAAAGCTGCTGAAGGTTCTGCCATAACGCACTATTTAATTGTGGGATCGTTAAGTTCTTTTTACTTGCGGTTTCAGAAGCGCGAAAAAAATATGGCATCGCTTGTTTTGGTAAATTTTGTGATGCGTAAATGCTGGCGGTTAAATATTGATGCCAAGCAAAATGCTCCGGTTGAGTCAATTGGCTGTCTAAACTGGCTAGCATCTCAAGTGCGAGGGTATTCTTGTTTTGTTGCATTTGCGCAAAAGCGGTATAGAGTTTATTTTGCACTTGGTCTACGCTAGGTGTGCGTTCTAATTCAGTACTAATTTGCTCTAACAGTGGCCATTGTTGCTCTACAATCGCAGCATCACGCGCACTATAAAGAAGTTGGATTTTGTCAGCGCCTAGGCGATTTAAGGCTAGTTGGTACATAGATTGTGCGTCAGTCGCTTGAATTTGTGATGCGCTATTAGCTGAACTGAGGTTTTCACTGGTTTTAGTCGGTTTTTCGGTTGTACTACAGGCCGATAACCCTGACAATATGATTAATAGACTAACAAGTTTAAGTCGCACAATGATTTCCCAATACGTTAACGCGATTTGCTTATATTACTGACTGACGCAGGAGACCTCAATGTTAAATGAGGAGAATTCACAGAAAATCGGCACTCTTTACATTGTAGCCACCCCAATCGGCAATTATGACGACTTAAGTCAGCGTGCAATCGCGACTTTATCGCAAGTTGACTTAATCGCTGCTGAAGACACGCGCCATACCGGTAAGTTGCTAAGTCACTTTGGCATTAAGGCAAAAACCTTTGCTTTGCACGACCATAATGAAAAGCAAAAAGCGCAACAAATTATTGATCAACTTAATCAAGGTTTAAATATAGCACTAGTTTCGGATGCAGGCACGCCGCTAATTAGTGACCCTGGTTATGCGGTTGTTAATTTATGCCGAGAGCAAGGCGCACATGTCACGCCTATACCGGGGGCTTGCGCCGCAATTACTGCGGTATGTTGTTCAGGTTTACCAACAGATCGTTTTCAGTTTATTGGTTTTACCCCTGCAAAAAGCAAAGCTCGCCAAGACTTTTTTATTGAAGCGGTTAATTCCAATATAACCAGCATTATGTACGAAAGTACTCATCGCATCATGGCAAGTTTAGATGATCTTGAGATAGCGCTTGGTAGTGAGCAACAAGTGGTGTTTGCCAAAGAGCTAACCAAAACTTTTGAAACATTTTTTAATGGCACAGTAAGTGAACTTAAACAGTTTTTAACCGACGATCCAACCAAACAGCGCGGCGAAATAGTGCTAATGTTGCCTGGTAATCCAAAGCAGGTTGATGATATTCCGCCAGAAGCACGTAAAATGTTGGCGTTACTTGAGAATGAAATGCCAATGAAAAAAGCCTGCGGTATAGTGGCCGATTATTTTGGCATGAAGAAAAATGCCCTTTATAAAACAATTATTGACGAAAAAGGCTAAATCTTTACTGCACATACAATCCAGCTCAGGTATACTGCGCGCCGAGTCAGCCAAGATGATCGCTGCCTGCAACGAAAATGCGCAGGGGGAGGAAAGTCCGGGCTCCATAGGGCAGGGTGCCAGCTAACGGCTGGGGGGCGTGAGCCTACGACAAGTGCAGCAGAGAGGAGACCGCCAATCTTCGGATTGGTAAGGGTGAAAGGGTGCGGTAAGAGCGCACCGGGCCACTAGCAATAGTTGGTTGCAAGGTAAACTCCACCCGGAGCAAGACCAAATAGGGTTCCTTATGGCGTGGCCCACGTTGGAACCGGGTAGGTTGCTTGAGCCATAGAGCGATTTATGGCCTAGACGAATGATTATCACTTTCTTCGGAAAGGACAGAACCCGGCTTATACGGCTGACTCACTCATTCAATAAAAAAGCCCGCAGTTAACGCTGCGGGCTTTTTTGTGTCTGTGTTTTTGGGCTACGGGCGTCGAGTTTAGAGCCGCGCGTTGAGATATAGAAATCAGGAATTAGTTATCAGAAATTAGATATCTGAAATATGATCTGCCTCTGATAAAGTCTTAGTTTCTTTGATAGTGTAAACATAGCATCGGCTGAGAGTATTACTAATTGGTTCGGTCGTTTGGTTGTGGAGCTTGAAATACCAAGTGTGAATGAGTTAGATGAACTACGAAGTTATCACAGCTTTAGACATACGTTCATAAGTAACATACGCAATAACCACTCGTTTGATCTTTCATTGATACAACAAGTTGTTGGTCATGAACTTTCTAAAGGTGGAGTAACTGATAAGTACACACATGGTGGCGCTAGCTTGAAAAGGTTGGCTGATGTGGTAAATTGTTATACTGCTTTTAGCTAATCTAATAGTTTGTTTTTACAACTTGTGCAATAAGGGATTGAATGCCAAATAAAAATACAAGTGCTATAGCATCTTGGTTGGGTTATAAAACTCAAGAATATCGTCTATTACAAAGGTTATTTGAGTCTGACAACGGGAGTTATTTAGGCTTCGAATTACTTGATGATATTGAAGAACATAATGGCTCCAATGTTGTTTTAGAACAAGATAAAATAACTACAACTAAAAAAAATATAGTAAGTGCTAATAGTAAAGATTTGTGGAAAACTTTGAGTAATTGGGTCGATCTTATTTCTCAAGGTAAAATAGAACCTTCTCAAACAACATTTCTACTTTATACCCATAAAAAATACACAAGTGAAATATTGGAATCATTAATTGCAGCTGTTGAGCTTAGTGATGCTGAAAGTGTATATGACGATCTTCTAAAAAAGATGAAGAAGCCATCGGATTCTATAAGTGTTTATGTTGACAACTTTTTTAAGTCAAAGGATCACGCAAGTCTAGTAATTAAAAATTTTAATTACATATATGGAAGTGGTTCTGCTTGTGAGGATTTAAAACATATATACTTAACGAAGCATTTAGGAGCTTTAGATGAGTATGCTAATGAGATTCTACATCAAACTTTAGGCTGGGTTAGTGAGCTTCTAACTACTTCAGCAGAGAAAAAAGAGCTAACTATCATACCAACAAAGGCTTTTGGTAATAGGTTAGCCAGTATTGAAAGTCAGTATCGTCAAAAATCGATCCTGAGTTTTATTATAAATAGAACCGCTTCAAGTGATGATGTGATAGCAGATCTCAATTCTAAACCCCTTTATATAAAACAGCTCGAGATAATTGAGTTAGATGCCTTTATAGAAGAAGCCGTAATCGCTAAGCTTGAAGCCAGTGATGCAGTTGTTACATGGACACTAAGCGGGGATGTTCAAGAAAGTAGTTATCTAAAATATCAGGAATCACTAAGTAGAAAATGGAAGATTGAAAAACACAAATCATTACTTAAAAAAAGCACTCATTGCAGTAAAGAACAGGGGGCAAGTTTATATCTAGAATGTTTAACTAATCTGCTAACGGTCGAGCTAGATGGTAAAAAGGTTGAAGATATTTTTACCTCGGGGACGCTTCAGGTAATGGCTAACGAATTAAGTATAGGGTGGCACCCAGAATACAAGGAAGTACTTGGAGATGATGATGATACAGCCAAAAAGTAGTTTAGAAAGAGAAGCTTGGGAAATAAATAATCCTGCACTTAGTAGCTATCTACTATGGTTAGCTACAGTAGATGGGTTTAAAAAGTCTCATGGACCAATTCACCCAAGTAAATTATTCTGTATATTTCCCTTCCTTTATTATGCAGATACAAGAGTCAGTTTAGCCAAAACTAGAAGTGGACTACAATCTTATCTATCAAAGTTTTCATCCTCGCAAGTTTGCAAATCAGATATACCGCTATCAATTCATAATCGCATCACTATGCAAAAAGCAAAAACATTAGATGCATTAATTTTGGCTTTTGATTCTGGAATTCTTATTCTTGACTCAGAAACAGGATTGATTACTCCTAATTTACAAGTTAAACCAATCTCTCAAAGTAGTTCAAATGACTCGATTAAAGAGCTTGAAAAATGTGCCAAAAAGTTAGGGGGTTGGTTTTCTGTACTTTCTAATAGAGATTTAGCTAGAGTTTTAAAGGTGGTTTTTTAATATGTTTTTCCAGATAGAAAAAGTTATTTTATGGTCTAAAAAAGCCGAACATAAACCACGAATAATTAAGTTTGAACTTAATAAAGTGAACCTTATTACAGGTGCATCTAAAACGGGTAAGTCATCACTAATACCAATAATTGATTATTGTTTAGGTTCTTCAAAGTGCGCTATTCCTGTTAATACTATAAGGGATTCTACTGAATGGTATGGTATTCAAGTTAAAACAGAAAACTCACGACTTCTCATTGTAAGAAAAGATCCCGGTGGTCAACAGTCAACGACTAATGCTTTTTTCATCGAGTCAGATGAAATTGAAATTCCTGAATTTATTCATAAGCACAATATAAATATAAATGACGTTAAAGATAGGCTAAATGAGATTAGTGGTGTATCAAATATTAGTTTTGATATGCATAACACTGGTGCGATGAATAAAAAACGAACAAGCATTAGAGATTTAGTTGCTTTCAATTATCAGCCACAAAATATAGTTGCAAACCCTAATGCACTATTTTTTAAGGCGGATTCTTTCGAACATAAATCAAAACTAATAACGATTTTTCCATATGTACTCGGTGCTCTGAGTAATAAGGATTTAGAAAATCAACACAATTTCAAAATTGCGGAAGAGCAATTCAATAAAGTCCAGAGAAAATATAATAAAATAAAAAAGCAAAATGAAGATTGGATATCGACTGCAAGAGCTTATGTTATCAAAGGTATGGAGCTAGGATTAATAAGTATTGAAAGCAATATCGATTCTCTCAAACCTGAAGAATTACTGAATCTATTAAAGAATTTAGCTGAAAAAAATGTTGATTCATCTGCCTCTGCGGCAAATATTAAGTTTGCTTCTACTCAAGAAAAGTTGGCTAGTATTAGGGTGAAAGAATTATCGAATGAGTTAGGAAAGGTCAAGAATAGATTAAAAAACATATCATCTTTTAGAGAGTTAGCAGAGAGCCAATCAGAAAATGCGCTTATAAAGCGGAATCGTTTATCATTAAGTAATTGGCTTTTAGATCAAAGTGGTAAGTATGAGTCATTGTTTAATGAACCAAATGAGATATATCAAAAAGTATTAGAGCCGTTATCAAAGTCTTTCCATGATCTTGAGTCTGAGTTAACAGTACCTTTAAAGTTTAACGATGTGATAGGTCGAGAAAAAGTTTTTTTAGAAAGCGAATTAACTCGTTTAGCTAATGATTTAAAAACGTCCCAAGAGCACCTTAGAATCTTGCAAACTGATAAGCGAAATCTTGGGTATGATGCTTTTTCAATAGGTCTTTTTGTGGGGGAAGTTCAATCCGCTTTGAAATTAATGAAAGCAACAGATGAAGAGGCTGATTTATACAAAGAATATAAAGAACTAAAATTAAAGCTCACTAAGCTGAAATCTTTAGTAGATGTTAGGGATATGGCGTATAAAGTGGGGCTAGAATTAAAGAAAGTTAATAAATTTGCTACAGATTGGCTTCCTTACTTAGATACTGAGCACCCTGACTTACCAGTGGAGTTATCAGAAAAGGAATTAACGCTAAAAGTCATCAACAACGGTCGAGAAGATTATCTTTGGGAAATTGGGAGTGGGGCTAATTGGTTATCATATCATGTGGCAATCACTTTAGGCTTACATCAACATTTCTCTAAGCTTGAGAATTCTATTGTCCCAAACTATATTATTTATGATCAACCTAGTCAGGTTTATTTTCCTAGTAAAATCAGCTCTATAAAAAGTAACCCTGAGTCAGAGGGGTTGTCTTTCTATGATGAAGATGAAGATCTTGAACAAGTTCAAAAAGTATTTAAGGTATTCAGTCGTGCAATCGAGAAAACAAAGAACAATCTACAAATTATAGTTTTAGATCACGCACCTTCATCGCTTGCTACTGATTTAGAAAATGGTCACTTAGCTGAAGAGTGGAGGAATGGGGTAAAGCTAATACCTTTAGAGTGGCTATAGAAGCTTGCATAACCAACTAACGTTAATACATATTAACGTTAGTTGGTTCAATATTTGTTGCTGTCGTATCTAGAGTGGGTCTATAGATACTATAAAAAATAAACCTCTTCAGTTGTCGAGTCATCTCTGTTGAGTGGGGATCCCTATAGTTATAGGGGGGGCTCTGCTGGAATATTATTTTTTAATTGTTTAAGTTCTAATATACCTTCGTTAATGTAAGAAAAAATAACTATCCAGCCAACTACTGAAATAAAAGGGGCTTTAATGATCCAAGGTAGGAGCCAGTCCCCGCTATTCCATAGCATATGTGAGAGTGTTGCTATTAAGAAAGCTCTTATAAAAGTATACTCGAGCAGCATGCTTATCATAAACGGCCTGCCTTGTTTAACCTTCCATAATGCAGCGCCAATCATGCCTGTCCAAATTATATGCCCAAATGGTGATAAAACACCTCTTAAATTTATATTATCTATCATGGAGGTATAGTTTTGATTTAAAAGAATTTCAAAAGCATACCCTGCACTTTCAAATGAGCCAAACCCACAACCAACAGCCGCCCCGAATAGTAATCCGTTTAAAATATATGGGTACCTGATTGCATTAGCTACTAATAAAAGCGCGATTAATTTTCCTGGCTCTTCAGCTAAGCCAGCAACAGGTGGGCCCAACCAGTTTAAGGTAGAAGTTAATTCAAACATTAATAATGAAAAAATTAATGAGAGAATTCCGCCTTGAAGAACTAGTTTAAATACTTTTATCAACGATACATTTCTAGGTACATTTGTCTCGAAAAAGAAAACGAGTACACTTAAAGGCATTGCAAAAGTACCAACAAAGATTAAGCCGGGTAAAAGTTTAATATTATTCCAATATTCAAAAGAGTAGATGAACCCTATATAAGTCAAGATCATCAGACCAAAAAGCCGAATAAATAACCAAGGCCTTGGAAACTCAGATGTTATTTCTTTGATATCAGGTGTAGTTGTAGTTGTTCCTACTGAGTAATACTCTTCAAGCTCTTCATCATTCCTTTTCTTAAAAACATCAGAGAAAAGTAGCTTTATATTAAAATCGGCTAAATCTTTAGTTCCTGCAAATGATGTCACATGCTGACTCAATGTCGATCGGCTTTGGATTGAAGTATGATTTGTTGTTACATTTCCTTTTGCTAAAGGGCTACTACTAGCACTCTCATTATTTATTACGTAGCAGATAACACCAGCCTCTAAAACCTTGTCATACATGTATTTAGACTTTTCTTTGCTGAGGTTTTTTTTTAATATGTAGCTTCTACCATTAAAATATTTTTCTGCATTAACTTTTGATATGTTAAAGAGTAATGCAAACTCACTGATAGCTTCTTCTAGGTTTTTATCAGGCACAATATCACCTTTAAAAATGAGTCTATATGAATTAGCCATGGTTCTACCTCGTAAATAACAGTTTTACCGATGGTGTGACAGCTAGACTAATCTCCATACCTACGCTTTTCATACTCCTGATGTTAACTTTTTTCTGCAAGTCAGCGCTCATTTTGATTGCACGCACGAGCATTGTAACTACAGGTTTATCTTTAACTTTGTCTTCAAGTTCTTCCATTGATAGCGTCGTTTCGTTGTTCATTTTAATAATAACAATTACCTTTGGCGATACACCGACTTCCATTTCAAGATCTGCAATAACGTATCCTGCATTTTCAAGGTAGGGTATTGATGAATTTATTTGTATTACTGATTCTTGTAACTTTATCATTCCAATTGTCTGGGCTCGTTTTAGTTGCTCAAATGCTACTTTTTGTGCTTTTATAGTAAATGCATTAGAGTTCAGAAAGCTACTCGCTTCCTCTTCGACGACATAAGCCCCTGACATTAAATCATGGAGTCCTCTACGTTTAGGGTTAAAGAAAATACTTATGGCCGATATAAAGAATAGTGCTAGGCCAACTAAGAATGAAAATGATCTTATGAATGAGTTAAGTAAACTTAAAGGCGTAGAGTTCTCATCTATTACTTTGATCTTTAAAAGTCTTGCCCCTACTGTTTTTCCTTTTGAAATATTTCCAGTCATAACTGTAAAATAAATGAGGCTTAATACAAACCCAAGATACTTTAAGCTCTCAAGAGGGGGTGATAAGAAAGTCATGATTAAATACGTAATTATAAAAGTAAATGCTATTGTTATAAGTTGGTCAATACAAAGTGCTGCTACTCTTTTCCATGGTTTTGCTATTAAAAAGCTATCTACTTCTATAGTTTGGCTCTGATTTATTGATTCATGAACAGTATCGGTGTTTATTGTAGAAATATCTTCAACTACTGCAACAGTTTCAATATCCTCGTCTGCGGCTATTTCATCTACTTCTTCAACTTCCTCAAGATTGAAAAGGTCTTCATTATTACTCTTAAATTGAAGCTCAACTTTTCCCCCATTTTTGATAATTGCTTGTTTAATCTTATTTGCTTTTTCTTCGTCCAAATCACTAAAAAGAATTAGATCGTTTTGTTTTAAATAAACTACGATATCTCCTTTAGACGCTTTGGGAAAACAACGCTTAATTATCCCTGCAAGATTAGCAATATTATTTTTATTGCTTATACCTCTGTAGATAACATCACACTTTACCATATACTTTGTCCCTATCATTTTTATCGTAGCAGAGTTCTATTTTATTTTTTAATATTTTGAAAAATTGTCGTTTTTTACTTTTAATCATTCAGTCTCAGCGGGTCTAAAAGAGTCTCAGAACCTGTTTGTAAAGCTAACTATAAATCTAAGTTGAAATCACTAGCCCCTCTTAGTCTATTACCTTTTCTTGAGCATGCAGTAAAGATCATAGAACGACATTCATCTCGCTTTTGTTTCGAATCAAACTCAAATTGTTGAGAGCCAAATTCACCTGATACATTCAATAGCCATTGATCTCTCATGGGCGGTGTTTTACGTTTTGCATCAAAGTTTACTCTACTTTGCCGACGTCCTTTTTCATTATTTAATGCTCTTATTTCAGTGATTTTGATACTATGTCGATGCATCATATTTCTTAATTTTTTTAGTGTGATAATTTCGATGAAATTATTTTCAACATCACTGGCAGGAAAAGTAAATTCGTTATTATCGATATCGATAATATAGCCTTGAGAGGTGGCGAGCCAAACAGGGATGGAATAACCGAGAGTCAAAATATTAACAATAAATAGCCATTGTAAACCAGCCCCCGCCAGAATTGCTGGAAAAAACCAAAGTATCACAGATAAATAAAAGTGGGGGTATACGGTTGATTTTATTGCATACCAAATGTCAACAGTAGATTTCTTTTCAGATTCTGATGGCTGAACATCAGTTTCATGGGCTGTGGTTTCATTACTTTTGCGAACTTGTTCTTTTGATTTAATAAACTCAACAACAATTCCATACGTTAAAAATTTTTTAGATATGATTAGAACCTGTTCATTAGTAATATTCTTTTTTATTACGAATGTTTTACCGGATAAAAATTCATTATCTTGGCTTTGCGGAATTTTCAAAATTTTTGATAAGGTTATTGAAGCTTTATTTTTGTTAGTACCCTCGACCAATTTCCCTCTAAAAATTACATGATAGATACTGTCCATAAATTCCATTTATTATTCCTTACAATTTAATAGATAATACAAAGTGCTTTGTTAAATGTGAAGCGCTAATTACCTAGTGCTATAGTCAGGAACTTTTTTAGTCGTAAAATGCGAAGGTAACTATGTCTTATCAGTCAAAAACAGCACTGGTGTTAAGTAGTTAGTCATGTACATCGATTATATGTTTACATATAAAAGGTATCTATTATGTCTAATTACACACCTACAAAATGCTACTTAAATAACTTAGCACCAACAGGCCGAAAGGCTGTTGTTTCACTGCTTAAAAGTGTTAAAAACATTTTATTATTGAGTGAGAAGCTAGTTGCATTACCACTTCACAAGCTAAGCTTTGAGTAACTTTCTACGCTTAAACAAAGCTTAGTACTCAATAATAAATCAGCCATAATCATTCAACTTACCTTTCAGTCATTAGAGCCATAGCTAAGACCATTTTTTAATGAATTTAATTGAGCAGCATGAACTCGAAAAGTTTAATGTACTCAAGCTCTCGCATATAGAACCAAGCTTAAAAGGTAAGTCACTTAGAACTGAAAAGTTACATTAGGTCAATTTACTATACCAGCTTCAATTATCAATATTCGTAATGCAGTACTATCTGCTTTAATGGCTGATAAGTTAGTGGTTATGCAAAGAGAAAGGTAGTCGTACTAGAACACTGAATTTGATTAAGCAATTTGGTAGGAACAGTTGTTATTTCACTATTAAAAAGCGTTCAAAGCATTTCACAAATGCTATAAGCCATTTTCTTAGTCGTAATAAGAAAAACGATGATATTAACCTCTTTCATTAGCGCCTAACCTATTGCTTTATTGCTAGTTTAGGGAATTAGAATGAGCGTGATCGAGGGCAGTACAAGGGAGTTTGGCAATACAACGGTGCTATTACATAGCTTAGGTTCATCATGCTACCGCATCGAGTGGTATAGCAAGATGACTGGGGCATCAACCAGCTTGACGCGGATCAAACTAGGAAAATATTTAGTGCTCCGTAAATGGGCATCAGCGCTTAATATACAGGATGTGTCCAGTGAGTTTGATCGGCGTAATAGTGCACTTATTCACTTTTTGAATAATGTCGATATTGTGAAGTCTAAAGACGATTTGATACTTGCAGCAAAACAGCACTGCGTTAATCTTTTCACTAATTATGAAGGCTTAAAGCCAATCAATAAAGTCACTTTTCCTAAGCCTCGGCTGCAAGGTGCTATTGGCAAAAAAGTGGTTATAAAATCAAAAGTCGGGGATAAGGAAATTGCTCAAGGATTGCTATTACAGTTAGTCGGTAATCAAGCTGAAGTGCAAGTACCTGCTAACGATAATGAGGCGATACAGGTAAGGAAAAAGTTTTATTCCAAGCAAGTTTATATTCGCTAGCGGACTTGTTCATCAGCTGATATGGGGAATGTTGCATTAATGGTGAAGCCTTGCTCGTTTGAGAATGAGCATTGGCCGCCAAGAGCAGTCACGCGTTCATCAATGAAAGCGAGACCATAACCACCCGAGTGTGAGGCGGTTGTCGCGACATTGCCATTATCCTGAATAATTAACGTGATCAGATCCGAGTTGGAATCTAAACTAATTACCAACTCAGATGCACAGCTGTGCTTGATGCAATTGGTGATTGCTTCTTGGCAAATTCGATAGATCGCAATTTGATGTTCATCTCTAATTGCTTCGTTTATGCATAAATGTGTTATATACCTAACTTTTTCTTTATGCATCAAGCTTTTAAACTTCCCTTGTGAAAGTGCTTTTGCTAAGCCTAATTCATCAAGCTCACGCGGACGCAGATAATGCATCAGGTGATAGACTGAATCATACATTGAATTAGCATTTTGTTTTAACGTAGTCACAATCGCGCTGACGCTTTGATCCGTCATACTGGTTAAAACGGCAAGATCGGTTTTAAATGCAGTCAGGTTTTGCCCTAATTCATCATGAAGCTCTTGTGATAAATGCTTCCTCTCACTTTCTTGTACATTCACCATTTTGATAGCCAGTTGTTGGTTTTTTTCTAATTGCGCCCTAAGTTCAATGTTTGTCAGTGTTAGCATATTATTTTTTTGTCGCAGCTCTGCTGCTGCCGCACCGAGTAATAAACTCGTTGCGGCATTGGTCAGAATAAACAATTGGCTAATATAAGTATTAGTTGCATCTTGTGTGATGCTTGCTTCTAATATTATTAAGCCATTTGCTGCTGCTGCGCCAAATATAGCGCCTGTAATACCAAAGTGATATGAAAACCAAATAATTGGTAGTAGGGAAGCCAAGCGTAATAGTGAGTAGATATCAGGGCGCAGCAGATAAATCGACAGCATTAATAGGGTAAAAACAGTGACTGTGATAATTAGTTTAACTCCGCCCTCTAGGCTAAAGGCTCGGTGATAACTGTTAGCACACAAAATAATAAAAGGTGTGATAAACAAGCTGCCAGTTAAATCACCTAAAGTCATATTTAACTGATATTGCAGTAGTTGTTTACCTTCTAACCAAGTTGTGAACTCAAAAGAGCTGGCAAACAAAAACCATTTTGATGCTGCCGCTAAGCTTGCTAGTAAAATAAGCGAAAGCACACCTTTACTATCTTTTATCGTTGGTGGCCAACGGCTATGCTTAAAAGCGAAGACAATGGCTAAATAGATAGCCTCTTGCCACGCACCATGCAATAAATTTAAATGCCATTGCTGGGTATAAAAAGAACCTAAATACGCTGCATAGAGTCGTGATGCTAACCATATTATTGGCCAATAGCGTGTTGGGAACATAATAACAAAAGCCAGTTTAATACCTGCAGGGAGAAATATAGCACTACTTTGTGGGACGGTTTCTAGATGGTTACTAACCCATGTAGAGGCACACAGCGCGATTAAGTAAGCAACGCAAACCGCGCATTGCTTAGCTGCCCCTAGTACTATGTTTGTAGTGGAAGGTGTGGCAGTGATAAGCCTAGGCCAACTCATTAAGTTGAATAACCCCGATATCAATGGCAACTTTTAATAGTTCAAATGAAGTTGTTGCGTTTAGTTTATTACAAATATTTGTTTTATGTACGTGAGCGGTTTTCGGCATCATGCCGAGCTGTTGAGCAACCTGTTTGGCATTTAAGCCTTTGGCAAAAAGTGGTAGAGCCTCTATTTCTCTATTTGTTAAAAGGTCTTTTTTATCAGAAACACAGGTGTAGTTGAAGTTAACGTCTTCACTGATGTAGCGATGGCCGCGCATTACTGTTTTTACCGCATCAATCATAGCGTCTGAAGCTGAGCGCTTTGACACATAACCAAGCGCCCCAAGTTGTATTGCATTGCTGACGTACGGTTCATGGTCGTGCATAGAAGCTACAATGGTTTTTATTTCTGGGTAATGCTCATTTAAGTATGATAGAAAAGTCAGGCCAGTCTCACCTTCGTGCATTGAAATATCAACGATAAAGACATCTGGCTGGTCAATATTTACTGCTAACTTTGCTTCGTTCACTGAGCAAGCTTCAATTGTTACTTGCCAGTTTAACTCGAGCTCAAGTAGTTTTTTAAAACTATCTCGAACTAACTGATGATCTTCAATGATACCAATCCGCATAAATCCCTCCATTTTCAGGAATTATACATCTAAATCAATTTACTATGTCTAAGAATTATTCCTAGTGAAATTACCTGTCGATTCTTAAGATGAACGTTAATGTAGGTTTGTAGCAATGATGTACTGCAAAAGAGGTGTGAACCGTGCAAAGGGCTAAGTCTTGTTACTATTAATCGCTTTAAACACTGAGTAGCTAACGGCTAATACTAGACAGATGGTGGCGGGGATAAAGAGTGCATTAAATTTATAAAACTGGAATGCATAAGCACCTAATGTACCACCGCAAATGAATCCTGAGATGATCAGTAAAAACAACAGTGCTTTGCGTTTATCAAAGGGTTCGCCTCTTAATTTAGCGCCAAGCATTAGCCCTAGATCAGTAAAGATACCGGTAACATGGGTGGTGCGAATAACTGCGCCGCTGTAAGTGGTGGCTAACGCATTTTGTAAGCCGCAGGCTGCAGATGCTAAATAGTGCCCGTTTACAGAGTCATTCGATAAAAAATACACTGAGCTTGCTAACAGAATGGCTTCAAATAACAGCAAGCTGCTGTAGTTATGGCCAAGTTTTAATGCACCACTTTGCAAAAAAGCGCCGGAGATCGCCGCACCAGCTAAAAAACTCAGTAGGATAAGAGCTAGGTGTAATACATCAGTAACGTGGGAGGTAACAAGGCTTGTGCCAAGGAGTGTTGCAGTGCCTGATAGATGTGAAATTGATTGATGTTTGAAGCCTAGTAACCCTATCGAATTAACAAGCCCAGCAACAAGCGCAAGTAAAAACGATCCATATTCTACCCAACGAGGCAATTTTGAAATCACGGCTAACAGTTAATTTAATAAAATCTGTTTGGTAACCTATCAGTTCGTTATTTATTAAACAATAGCTAGCTAAGTTTTCAGTGCATAGTTTGTGCTGGATCAGCAATATTTAGGTAGCTGTTATGGATTGGTTGCTTACCAGTGCTAAAAATTCCTGTTCGGGTAATGGCTTTGCAAACAAATAGCCTTGGCCATAATCACACCCTATACCAAGCAATAATTGCTGCTGCTCTGGTGTTTCAATGCCTTCGGCAATCACTTTTAAACCAAATTGATGTGCCATAGTGATAATTGCTTTGCATAACGCGAGATCTTGATTGTCGGCTTGAATGTTATCAACAAAACATTTATCAATTTTTAAATAATCTGCGTCCATTTGTTGCAAGTAGGCAAGCGATGAATAGCCGGTGCCAAAGTCATCTAAAGCGAGTTCCATACCGGATTTTACCAGCGCTTTCAGACGTTGTTGAGTGAGTTGCTCTGGTGCGATCATTAGCCCTTCGGTGATCTCGCTAACAATTGCACTCGGTGGTAAATTGGCGGCTTTTAGTAAGGCTGGCCACAGATCAATACCGCTATCAAGGCAGCTAAATTGTACCGGCGAGACATTAATACTAAGTTGAAAGTTGGCATCAACCTGCGCTCGTAAAATCGTTAGCGTTTGTAATGCGCGAGTAAATACAAATTGTCCTAATGGATTGATATATCTAGACTCTTCGGCCAGAGGTATAAACTCTGCGGGACTAATTACGCCGCGTGTCGGGTGGCGCCAGCGCAATAGTGCTTCTGCTTTATGAATGTGCCCAGAATCTAGGTTAACGATTGCTTGGTAATAAAGATCAAATTGTTTTTGTTCAATGCCATAGCGCATGTTTTTGAGTAAATCCATACGCGCTTGTGCTTGCTCACGTAAGTTGTGATTGAAAAACTCAAAACAGTTACGACCATTTTGTTTGGCTTTATACATGGCTTGGTCGGCGGCTTTTAATAACAGCTCTGAGCTATCGCCATCGATTGGTGCAATAGCGATGCCGATGCTGGTTGCTATGTGTAGTTCTTCGCCTTCGAGTATAAATGCTTTTGTCATGGCATTGAGGATATCGTTGGCTACTTTTTTAATGTGTTCTTCAGTGACTAGCTTGGCATGCACAATGACAAATTCGTCGCCACCAATACGTGCAATAAACTCAATATCAACAATTTCTTGTTGCAAACGAATTGCGATCAACTTAAGTAATTCGTCACCATAAAAATGGCCTAAGGTGTCATTTATGTCTTTGAAATGATCAAGATCAAGTAGCATGATCACCAGTGGCTCATTAGGATTTAAGCTGTTGTTGAGGCGCTGATTTAAGCGTTCTTTAAGCTCAATTCGATTAGGTAGATTGGTTAAATGATCATAGTGAGTTTGATGCCATATCAGATCTTCTGCTGCTTTTTTAGCAGTAATATCGGTAAAGATCGCGACTCTGCGCTGCGCTTCAGAATGTTCATTGTATACAGTATCGATAGTAAGCCATTCAGTGAATAACTCGCCAT
Organism: Pseudoalteromonas sp. SR44-8; assembly: GCF_014163635.1. Lineage (NCBI taxonomy): Bacteria > Pseudomonadati > Pseudomonadota > Gammaproteobacteria > Alteromonadales > Pseudoalteromonadaceae > Pseudoalteromonas > Pseudoalteromonas sp. SR44-8. The sequence goes on along the minus strand of NZ_JACJDS010000017.1, from coordinate 75,120 downwards.
CTTTACGACGGTTAATTATTTCACCTTGCCAACGACCCGTTTTTTGTAACTGTAGCCACATTTCATGATAAAACGCTTTGCTGTGTTTGCCTGAAGCTAAGATAGCGGTGGTATTGCCCAGTATTTCTTTTTTACTGTATTGAGTTACTTCACAAAAAGCTGGGTTAACATCTAAGATAACGCCGTTTGGATCGGTAATAGCCATTCCTTCACTGCTATTTGAGTAGACCAATGAGGCCAGATGAGAGGCTTTTTCAGCGTTCTTTCGCTGGCTAATATCTTGCAATACGATGGTGTACTCGTTGCTATTAAGCTTGGCACTGATCCGCGCTTCAAATACTTGCTCGACTTCGCTGTTATTGATTATTAACTCAAATTGACTAGTTTTATTTTTACAGGGTAAATTCCTAAGTAACTGTTTACTTTTTTCTTCACCAAGTAGCTCGCGAAGATGTAACTTTGAACGCGTACACACAGGTAAATTTAACTGTGAAATTTGTCCGCCTAAGTTCAGTACATCACCGTGAACATTGATCCGAATATAGGTATCAGGCAAGGCGTTTAATAAACTACTTAGTTCGTCATGTTGGCGTTTGACACTCGCTTCTGCCGTCAGACGTGTTTGCGCCATCGCTTTAAAATGTTGATAGAGAGTATTCAGCTCTGGGCTATTTAAAGAAAACTGTTTTGGTAATAACCCTTGCGCAAGCTCTTTAATCGTCAGTGTGAGTTGCGCTATGGGCGTTAATACGTTGCGCTTTAATTGGTTATGAGCAAATATAGACAGGCCAATAATCATCAATGTGAATGCAGCTAATGTGATAAAAAATAGTTGGTTGGCAGCTTGAATTGCGTTATTAAATGGCATTACAACATAGACGTTTAGGCTATTTTTAGTTTCATCGGTATACATGGTTTTACTGTGTAAAATGTGATTAATACCTTGCAATTCAATTGTGCTATTGAGCATAGGTAGTTCAGAGCTAAATCCATAGGCGTTAATATTTTCGCCAAACAGCGATGGATCGTTAGGGTAATTTGCAATAATGCGACCGTTGTTGTCGGTTATAACAGCAATGGCATCTTCGGGTAAATGAGAGTTGGCAAGTATCTGGCTCCACCAATCTAATGTGACAACCGTTACTACCGCCCCATATACTTGTTGCTGTTGATCAATAAGTGGATAAGCAAAATTGAAACTGAAGGTATTGATACTGCGATCTTTTTGAAAATAGCCAATGGCAAAACTTTTAGTTGCCACAGCATTTTTAAAGTATTCACGATCGGCAATATTAATATTTTCTTTGCGTCCTTGTAATATACACACTGCGTCGCCTTGCATATTGACGATGCCAATATTCGCAATTTCAGGTTGAAGTTCTTGTATTTTAGCTAGGTAATAAGGGCAGCCGGTTTGTAGTGGCGCGGCAAAGTCTTTTAAATCCGCAAGCTGAATAGTAAATGTTTTAATTTTTTTGAGTAGCTCAGTTTGCTGATCCATAAGCTGTTCGGCAACCGTTAAAGCCTGTAGCCGACTCTCTTGGCGCGCCGTTTCTTTGGCATGCCAAAGGCTAAATAAGATCACCAAAATACCTGGTAAGCTCAGTAAGATAAATAAACGATAAAGTCGGTGTTGTAACGATGAGGAAAAAATAACAATACTCTTCATACTGGGCTTTGGCATAAAATTGTAGCCAATTAAGTTGAAAATAACCATATATAATAAAAGGTTATTTATACTTTCTCTAATAAATAATAGAGCAACTACGCAAAAGAGTATGATTGCGCTACGTAAACCTCATTATTATAGTAAACGTAATAACCAGCTAAATTGACTTAGCTTTATTTTTTTGGATGAATTTTGGTTATGACTATTTAGCGCTTGAAAGCCTGCACCTGCCGTAAAGGCACTGGCAATACCGACATTCGATACTGCAAAGCGTTTAAGTCGGTAATTGAAAGCTTGATGATGTTGCTGTTTTAACGCATTGATGCTATTCATTTTTTGACTTAAGTGACGAACTTTATGATTTGGTTTCTTAATAAAATAATCAATTAGCATTATTCACCCCTATTTATATTGAGTAATTGTTTAATGCTGTGCGCAGTTTTATCAAAGCCAATTTTACTGCTGATATAACCAATATTTTTCCACAGCCACATCAAACAAAGCAATTGTAAGCCAATTAGACACACAGCACTGAGCCATATTGATTGACTAAAGGCAAAAATCGCAAAGCCAAGTGTGATCAGCAAACCGGCCCACAACAATACTAAGCCACCGGCAAAACTTACCAGTAAAATAATAGTCAATGCCAAAGAGCGGGTTGATAGTCGCCACTCGGCACTCGCTAATTCTTTACAAATACCGGCCTGTTGGCGATAGTCCTGATAAAGCTGTTCACCGTATTGAGACAATTTAGCAAGATGATCTTGCCACTGATCAGCACTTTGCGGTGCAGGATCAGCGGCTTGATGCTGTTTATCTTTAGGATCGGTATGTGGTTGCATAATCGCTTACTTGCTACGGCGAAATAGTGCAGTTACTAGCATACCGGCTGCAAACGCAATACCAGCTGTAGCAAGCGGATTTTCAGCGGCTAATTGACGAGTTTTACCACTGTATTCAGACAGTTTTTCACGCGCAATTTTTTGCTTTTCAGTCAGAGTTTCAGCTGAGCTTGAAGCACCATGACGAATATTTTGCTCTGCTGTTGCAGCCTTAGAAGACAGCGAATCAACAGCAAGATGAGCCGCTGAGGTTGCTTTATCTGTTAATGGCGATTCAGTGTGAGCAGCGATGTCATCAACTTTTTTACTGGTTTTTGCAGCTGAATTAGAACTCGATGTTGAAGTAGTCATAGTAATCGTTCCTTAAATATTAAAACTAAATTGTGTAATACTTGTTGCAGCCTTCGTACCACTTCTACAATCTTATTTAATTACTTATAAATCAATGTTTTACTTTTAATTTTCCGAATTGGTTTGTTTGAAATAACAGCGTTTTAAGTAACTATTGCAAAAAGATCGCGTAAATTTTACAAGATCTATTAAGCAGTCATTCGCTACTAATATTTTGTAACTGTTCATTGATTATTCATTAATCATTTAAGTCTGTTTATTTTGTTTTATCTCAGAATAAAATATTTTTTTTGTAGTTATCCACTTTTTCCCACGTAATTCAGTAGCTTTGCGCTAGGCCTTATTTTTTCTGGCTTTAACACGCCATTATAGGTTTTTGCTGACTTGACAAAATAGCTTGTCAAGCCCTAAACTGGAGCACTGTGGTAAAAAGTGGTATTTAGTGGATCAAATTGGATCAAATTAATCAAAACAGATTAATTACAAACTTTTAGAGTAGGCTTTTTATGTTCCGTGGTGCGAGTTCACTGAGTTTGGATGATAAAGGACGATTTGCGGTACCTACTAAGTACCGAGACTCGTTGTTGTCTGAAGATCAGGGGACGGTGATCTGTACTGTCGCACTGAACGAGCCTTGCTTGTGGTTATATCCATTGGCGCAATGGCAGGATATAGAAGATCGCTTAGCTAAAATTTCCAATATGAATCCACGCGCTCGACGCATGCAAAGGATGTTGTTAGGTAATGCAACAGAATACCAATTAGATAAAAATGGTCGAATATTGCTGGCACCGTCGTTACGGTCTCATGCTGATTTAGGCAAAAAAATCATGTTGGTCGGTTTGATGAATAAATTTGAGATCTGGGATGAAGAGCGTTGGCATGAACAAATGCGCCAAGACACCGAAATTGAACGACTCGGTGAGTTTGAATCGACCCCAGACTTAGATAATTTTTCGCTCTGATCACACAATAAAAAGGCAAACAATAGCTAATGACAGCGCAATTTGAACATATTTCCGTACTAATGGACGAAACCATCGAAGGTCTAGCAATTAAGCCAGACGGTATTTATATGGATGGTACATTTGGCCGAGGCGGACATTCTGGACAAATCTTGGCGCGCCTTGGTGAACATGGTCGATTACAAGCTATTGACCAAGATCCACAAGCGATCAAGTCTGCCGAAAAGTTTGCCGATGATAGTCGTTTTGCCATTGCCCATACTCGCTTTTCTAATCTATACGAAGTGGCAGAGCAAAACGATCTATTAGGAAAAGTAGATGGCATTTTATTAGATATCGGTGTGTCATCACCACAACTAGATGATGCCGGGCGTGGTTTTAGCTTTATGAAAGATGGCCCGCTTGATATGCGCATGGATCCTACCAGCGGCCGCAGTGCTGCGCAGTGGTTAGCTGAAGCCGAGCTGGAGGAGATTGTTCATGTGATCAAAACTTATGGCGAAGAAAAATTTGGTCGTCGTATTGCACATAAAGTGCTTGAAGTGCGAGCACATACGCCGATTACAACAACTAAGCAACTAGCTGATTTAGTTGACGAAGCAGTGCCAGTAAAAGACAAATTCAAACATCCTGCGACGCGTACTTTCCAAGCTATTCGTATTTATATCAACAGTGAATTGGAAGAGATTCAAACGGCATTACAAGCTGCGCTGGGTGTACTAAAGCCCGGTGGTCGGTTAGTGGTGATTTCGTTTCATTCACTAGAAGATCGTATTGTTAAACAGTTTATTAGAAAACAGAGTAAGGGAGTGGCATTACCCAGAGGTCTGCCTTTAACTGATGCACAAATAAATAAAAATCTGACGTTAAAGGCAGTGGGTAAAGCTATTAAGCCAAGCCAAGCTGAAGTTGACCGCAACCCACGTTCACGCAGTTCAGTACTTAGGGTGGCACAGAGGTTGGGATGAAGCCTAAAGCGAATCATCGACAACCCAATTTATTTTTAGAAATAATCAAAGGCCTAGGAGCTAATAAGCTAACCTCGGCCTTGTTGGTTGTGATATTCGCATCAAGTTTGAGTGTGGTGCAGGTCACTCACTTTGCTCGCCAAGAGCTGATTGAGCAAGATCAGTTGTTACAACAGCGAGATGAACTCGATTTAGAATGGCGTTACCTATTAGTTGAAGAAGAGTTTTATTCGCAACATGCACGCATTGAAGAAATTGCTATCGAGCAACTTCAGATGAAACGGTCCACAAGCCAAGACGAACAGGTGATAGTACTACCATGAGAAGTAGAGGGAAAAAACCAGTTAATAGTTTGATCACATGGCGTTTTATGCTGGTGTGCTCTGTGGTGCTGCTGGTTTTTGTTACTTTAGTTTCTCGTGCTGCTTATTTACAAGTTATCGAGCCTGATAAAGCCCGTTCAGAAAGTAATAAACGTACTGTGCGCGTGGAAAAGTTGCATGTGCAACGCGGGATGATTTTTGACCGTCATGGTAAAGAACTTGCAGTTAGTGTGCCTGTGGTAAGCGTGTATGCGGATCCTAAAGCATTGCATAAATCATTGCGTGCTAAAGTGCTCAAGCAAGCGCGTAAAAATGGCGAAGATGAGAATGCTCTTGCAGAAAATACCGCGCTACTTGAACAGCGTATTGCGTTGTACTACAAAAATGATTTGCGTTGGCGTGAACTTGCCGACGTACTGCGTATTGAACCGAAAACAATCAATGGTCGCTTGCGGGATGATGCCAGTCGCCGCTTTGTTTATTTAAAACGCCAAGTAACCCCTGCCGTTGCCAATTATATTGGCGACTTACGTCTGCCTGGTATTCATCTATTAGATGAATCAAAACGCTATTATCCTGCCGGAGAAGTTACCGCACATGTGCTTGGTTTTACTAATATTGATGGCAAAGGTATCGAAGGCATAGAGAAGCTTTACGAAAACGCATTAACTGGCGTTGAAGGTCGTCGCACAATTCGCAAAGATGCACAGGGTCGTGAAGTTGAAGTGCTTGATGAACGTGAACGGATCGAGCCTGAAAGTATTCATTTAAGTATTGATCAACGCATTCAAGCGATTGCTTATAAAGCAGTAAAATCAGCAGTTCTAACCTACAAAGCAACGTCTGGCTCTGCGATGGTGGTCGATGTGAAAACTGGTGAAGTGTTAGCGATGGTTAACAGCCCGTCTTTTAATCCAAATAATTTAAATGATGCAGCCCCGCATAAACGCCGAAATCGAGCGATCACGGATTTGTTCGAACCAGGTTCAACCGTTAAGCCTCTAGCCATATTAGCTGGGTTAGACTACGGCTCAATCCAACCGGATGATAAAATTGATACTTACCCAGGCTGGATGCGCATTGGTGGTACGTTAGTTACAGACTCGCGTAACCATGGTGAAATGACCTTACGTGAGATTTTAAAGTACTCCAGTAACATGGGGGTGACAAAAATAACGCAAGATGTACCGAAGGATTACTTTGTTGGCTTGTTCCAAAAGGTTGGCTTTGGTTCAGATACAGGCACCGGCATGGTTGGTGAAAGTAGTGGCTTGTTTTATCCGAATCGACGTTGGTCTGACCATGAAATTGCAGCACTTTCTTTTGGTTATAACGTTGCTGTAAGCACCGCACAAATGGCGCGTTTTTATGCCATGTTAGGTGCCGGCGGGATCAATAGACCATTGACCATCCTCAAGCAAGATTCAATCCCTGAAGGCGAGCGTGTTTTTCAACAAAAAGATGTTGAAGCGGTTGTGCATATGATGGAAAGCGTTTTTGAAGAAGGTGGTACAGCGAGCCGCGTAAAAGTTGATGGTTATCGTGCTGCGGGTAAAACGGGTACCTCTAAAAAAGCTGCCGCAGGTGGTTATGGTGATGAGTATGTAGGTTACTTTACTGGTATAGCACCTGCGAGTAATCCACGTTTAGCTGTTGTTGTAATGATCAATGAGCCCGGTGGAGATGTTTATTATGGCGGTGCAACTGCAGGACCAGTGTTTGCAGAAATAATCTCCAATGCGTTAAGAATTTTAAACGTGGCACCAGACAAAGGCTCGGTTGCCTACGTGAAGGGCATAGATGATGATGCGTGATTTAAAAATAATTTTACAACAAATAGAAGTAGCAGCAACAAGCTTATTAGTAAGGCACTTACGTTTAGATAGTCGAGATGTAACCCCTGGGGATGTCTTTGTAGCAATTAAAGGTCATCAATTAGATGGCGGACAATTTATAGATAAAGCGATTGCAAATGGTGCTGTCGCAGTAATTGCTGATCGTTTATGTGAGTTTGAATGTGATTTTGAGCCGCTTTATTTAATTTCCGATTTGAATAAGAAATTGCCCGCATTAGCGAGTCATTTTTATCAGCAACCAAGTAAACAATTAGATGTGGTGGGTGTTACTGGCACCAATGGTAAATCAACTACCACTGCGATGATTGCTCATTTAGCTAAGTTTTGCGACACCCAATCAGCGATTATCGGTACGCTTGGATATGGGCAACCAGAAAGTTTAACTGAGTTAATCAATACCACACCGTCTTGTGTTGATTTACAAAGAATATTAGCGCAACTTGCCACTGACAATAACAAACTGGTGGCGATGGAAGTGTCATCACATGGTTTGGTACAGCAGCGTGTTGCGAAAACGCACTTTAAAGCTGCTGTGTTTACCAATTTATCGCGCGATCATTTAGATTACCACGGTGATATGGCCAGTTATGCCGATGCAAAGTTAATGCTAATGCGAGATTTTGACGCGCAGCTGGTGGTACTAAATCAAGATGATAACCAAGTAGAGCAATGGTTAGAACAATACGATTTTAATAACTTAGTGTGTTATGGCCATAAAAACTTGCAGCCACAAGGTGCTAAGTTTGTGTACTTCACTGATGTTTCTTACCATAAAACCGGTATATCGGCACAGTTGGCTACAAGTTGGGGTGATATTGCTATTACCTGTCCGCTGTTTGGCGAATTTAATTTATATAATTTAGCGGCTGCAATCGCAACTTTACTTGGTTTAGGTTACCCATTAGATCAACTGGCAGCGGGTTGTGCAAGCTTGCAACCAGTTGCTGGACGCATGCAAGCATTTAGCGCGCCAAACCAACCAACCTGTATTGTTGATTATGCTCACACGCCAGATGCGTTAGCTTTAGCATTGCAAGCATTGCAACAACATGTGCCCGGTGGCGTAAGTTGTGTATTTGGTTGCGGCGGAGACCGTGATAAAGGCAAGCGACCAATGATGGCCCAAGCGGCTGAGCAAAATGCTGATAAAGTAATTATTACCAGTGATAACCCGCGTAGCGAAGATCCATGGCAGATCATTAAAGATGTTGCTGCTGGTTTAAGCCAGCCTGACCGTGCGCACTTAGAAGCTGACCGTGCTCATGCTATTGCCTTTGCAATAGATAACGCAAATGCCAATGACGTAGTGCTTATTGCAGGTAAAGGCCATGAAGATTATCAAATAATTGGTACGCAACGGATAGATTTTTGCGATCGTAAATTTGTCCTGCAGCACTTACAACAAAAGCAAAAGCTAGACCCACAAGAACAACAAATAAGAGGATCGCAGTTATGATCCCAATGGATTTTGATTGGCTAGCAAATGTGTTAGCAACTGATTATCAAGGTGATAATCAAACAGTAAAAAATATTAATACCGATACTCGCACCGTATGCGAAGGAGAAGTATTTTTAGCCCTACAAGGCCCTAATTTTGATGGCCATCAGTTTTTACAACAAGCGAAAGACAAAGGCGCAATAGCCGCTATTGTTAGTCAAAAAGTTGCCGTTGATATTCCACAGTTTTTAGTTACTGATACGCGTATTGCGCTAGGTGAAATTGGTGCTGCGGTAATGGCCAGTGTGGCACCAAAAACTATCGCAATTACAGGTAGTGTCGGTAAAACCACAGTAAAAGAAATGTGCGCAGCTATTTTAGCTCCTCACGGTGAAGTACTGTCTACCAAAGGTAATTTTAATAATGATATTGGCGTGCCATTAACCTTGTTACGCCTAGAACCGCAGCACAAATATGCGGTCATTGAGCTTGGCGCTAACCATATTGGTGAAATTGCCTATACCACGGCGATGACTAAGCCCGATGTTGCCGTTGTTTGTAATGTGGCAGCTGCACATATTGAGGGTTTTGGCTCTCTTGCGGGTGTAGCAACGGCTAAAAGTGAAATTTACGATGGTTTGAAAGAGCATGGCATTGCGCTAGTTAACTGTGACAGCGAATTCAGTGATGGTTGGCTTACTAAGTTACAAGGGCGCAGTGTAAAACGTTTTTCAAGCACTGAACAACTAGATATTTGGGCAGAAGAAGTCAGTCTCGATGAACAAGCTCAGGCGTCTTTTTATATTTGTACCAAGCAGCAGCGAGTACCCGTTAAGCTTGCATTACCAGGTCGTCACAATGTTACAAACGCCCTTATAGCAGCTGCATTAACCTGTGAATTTGGCGTTAGTCTTGAGGCGGTGGCAACGGCACTAGCAACCATGGCTGAAGTAAAAGGCCGAGTAAACATTATTCAAGTCAATGAAACACTAACCGTGATTGATGACACTTATAATGCCAATGTGCAATCGGTTAAAGCCGCGATTGATTTACTTAGTGATATACAAGGTCAGCGTATTTTAGCGTTAGGTGATATGGGAGAACTTGGTGAAGAAGCTGCGCTTTATCACCAACAAGTTGGCGCCTATGCCAAACAACAAGGTATTGATGAGTTGTATAGCTTAGGTGTATTGAGTCAATACGCCAGTGATGAATTTGCTAAACCACAGCGGCATTTTTCAAGCCGCGAGGAACTGTTACAACAATTACAAGCACAGTTAACTGACTCAGCACAAAAAACCACCATAGTCGTGAAGGGATCACGCAGTTCTCGCATGGAATTATTAGTACAAGATTTAGTTAACAGCCAGCAAACTGGCCGCAATGGAGTATCTCAATGTTAGTTTGGCTGGCTGAGTATTTAACACAATATTACAGTGCATTTAATGTGTTCTCGTATTTAACCGTTCGCGCTGTATTTGGTATTTTAACGGCATTATTAATTTCATTGTATTTTGGGCCTAAGTTGATCCGTGCTTTGCAAAGAATGCAAATTGGTCAAGTAGTTCGTAACGATGGCCCGGAGTCGCATTTATCGAAAAAGGGCACCCCAACCATGGGAGGCTTGTTAATTTTAGCGTCTATTTTTACCAGTACTTTACTGTGGGCTGATTTAGCGAATAAATATGTATGGGCTACCTTGTTTGTGATCGGCTCATTGGGAATTGTTGGCTTTGTTGATGATTACCGTAAAGTGATCCGCAAAGATCCAAAAGGGTTAATTGCTAAATGGAAGTATTTTTGGCAGTCAGTGATTGCCTTAGTGGTTGCCTGCGCATTATTTTTTACTGCTAATCATGCCAACGAAACATCATTAGTAGTGCCGTTTTTTAAAGATGTATTACCGCAACTAGGTTTGTTTTACATAGTTATGACTTACTTTGTAGTGGTGGGTACGTCAAATGCTGTGAATCTGACCGATGGCTTGGATGGTCTGGCCATTGTACCGACTATTTTAGTGGCAGCAGCATTGGCTATTATCGCTTACTTAACAGGTAACGTGAATTTCTCAGCTTACTTGCATATTCCACATTTACCATTGGCCAGTGAGTTGGTTGTGGTATGTACCGCCATTGTTGGTGCCGGATTAGGCTTTTTATGGTTTAACACTTACCCAGCACAAGTATTTATGGGTGATGTTGGTTCATTAGCGCTTGGTGGAGCATTGGGTATTATTGCTGTATTAGTTCGCCAAGAGTTAATTTTAATCATTATGGGCGGTGTATTTGTGATGGAAGCACTGTCGGTTATCTTGCAAGTTGGCTCTTATAAATTACGTGGCCAACGGATTTTTAGAATGGCACCAATCCATCATCATTACGAATTAAAAGGCTGGCCTGAGCCACGAGTTATCGTGCGTTTTTGGATAATTTCTATCGTGCTAGTGTTAGCTGGCCTAGTAACATTAAAGATCAGGTAAATGACGTATTTAAACGAGATGAAAAACAAACATATTACAGTGCTCGGACTCGGTGTAACCGGTCTGGGCATTGTGCGTTTTTTATTATCTCAAGGTTTAACGCCTAATGTAGTTGATAGTCGCCAATCACCGCCCGGTTGTGATTGGTTACAACAACATGCGCTAAATTTAACGACGCAGTTTGGTAATTTGGCAACTGCACAGCTTGAAAGCGCTGATATGATCATCATCAGCCCCGGTTTAAGTTTAACACTTCCAGCAGTTGCACAAGCAATGCAAGCGGGTGTTGAAGTGATTGGTGATATTGAGTTATTTGCTCGTTTAACAGACAAGCCGGTGGTGGCTGTAACAGGCTCTAACGGTAAATCGACTGTCGTTACGTTGGCTTATGAAGTATTGAAAACGGCTGGCTATAAAGTCGGACTTGGCGGAAATATTGGTACTGCCGCACTGGATTTATTAGCTGATGATTTTGATGTTTACGTATTAGAGCTATCGAGTTTTCAGCTCGATACGATGCACAGCTTAAAACCGGTTAGCGCTACGGTACTTAATGTGTCGGAAGATCATTTAGACCGTTACCCGAGCTACCAAGCCTATATTGATTCAAAACAAACGATTTATGCTAATGCCGCGCTGGCTGTAGTAAATAAGACTGACCCAGCAACGTATACACAAACAATGCCGCAATTAAGCTTTGGCTTAGAAAATGCGGATTATTGTTTAATGACGTATCAAGGTGACAGTTACTTTAGTTATCAAGGCAAAGCTCTATTGCCTGTTAGTAGCTTGGCCGTAGTTGGTCGTCATAATCAGCTAAATGCGTTAGCGGTTATGGCATTATTGAGCCCATTTGATATAAGTGCTAGTCAGTTTGCACAAGCTTTTAGCCAATTTACTGGCTTGGCGCATCGTTGTCAGTTTGTTGCCGAGCAAGCGGGGGTTAAATATTTTAATGACTCTAAAGCTACGAATGTCGGGGCCACCATTGCGGCGATAGAAAGTTTAGCCGATCAGGCCAAGCAACTAGTGGTGATTGCCGGAGGCGATGCCAAAGGCGCCGATCTCGATAGCTTAAAGCCGTATTTACAACAGCAAGTTAAAGCGCTTATTTGTTTTGGTAAAGATGCCAAAGCACTGGTTGCGTTGACTGACAAAGGCCACTTAACAGAAAATATGCAGCAAGCGGTGATGCTTGCCAAGCAACTTGCCACTGCGGGCGATATTGTGTTGCTTGCACCTGCATGTGCCAGTATAGATATGTATAACAATTATATGCAACGTGGTGAGCACTTTAGTCAATGCGTATTAGCGGAGGCAGTATGATTGCTTTAGCTAATATTCGTGACACCCTGACTCCTAAGCCTTCGGCGCAGTTATACGATGTGCCACTGTTATATTGTGTGATCATGCTAATTGGCTTGGGGTTTGTGATGGTGACGAGTGCGTCGATGCCGACCGCTGATCGCTTATTTAACAATCCCTATCATATTATTATTCGCCACAGCATGTTTTTGGCGATGGGCTTTGTGCTGTTTTGGATCACCTGCTGTGTACCAATGACTTGGTGGAAACGCTCGAATCCTTACTTATTACTGTTTGGCATGGCGCTACTGATAGTGGTGTTAATCGTTGGGCGTGAAGTGAATGGCGCAAAACGTTGGATCCCAGTAGGTCCGGTGGGCTTTCAGGTTGCTGAAGCGGCTAAATTATTCTTTTTCAGTTATATCGCCGGTTACTTAGTGCGTAAACGCGAGGAAGTTCAAGAAAACATCAAAGGCTTTGCTAAGCCAATCGCGGTGTTTGCAGTTTACGCATTGTTGATTTTATTACAGCCCGATTTAGGCACTGTGGTGGTGATGTTTGTAACTACCGTAGGCTTATTGTTCTTAGCTGGGGCTAAGTTATGGCAGTTTTTTGCCTTGATATTAACAGGCGTAGGCTTAGTCGTATTGCTCATTATTGTTGAGCCATATCGGATGGCGCGGGTGGTCGGTTTTCTAGAGCCATGGGATGACCCATTTGGTAAAGGCTACCAGTTAGTACAATCGCTGATGGCATATAGCCAAGGTGGTTGGTTTGGCCAAGGTTTAGGTAATAGTGTGCAAAAATTGCAATATTTACCTGAAGCCCATAATGACTTTATTTTTGCGGTGATTGGCGAAGAGTTAGGTTTTATCGGTATCGTCAGTATTTTAATGGTGTTTGGTACTTTGGTGTTTAGAGCACTGTTAATTGGTCAGCAAGCACTTAAATGTGGCAAAGAATATGAAGGTTACTTTGCATTCGCAATAGGTATTTGGTTTGCATTTCAAACCATGGTTAATGTGGGGGCGAGTGCCGGTATTTTGCCAACCAAAGGTTTAACCTTGCCGTTTGTATCTTATGGTGGCTCAAGTTTACTTATCATGACTATTGCGGCAGGTATTTTATTACGCGTGGATTTTGAAACCAAAATGGCCACTAAACAAGCAACATCCGGTGGAGGTAAGCGATGAATAAAAAATTAGTCGTTGTTGCTGGTGGTACTGGCGGGCATATTTTTCCCGGCATAGCTGTGGCTGATCACTTAAGGCAACAAGGTTGGCAAGTGAGTTGGATTGGCACTGCTGATCGAATGGAAGCGCAGGTTGTACCAAAGCATAATATTGAGATTGATTTTATTAATGTTAAAGGTGTACGTGGCAATGGCCTTGCACGTTTAGTAAAAGCCCCTTTTATGGTGATTAATGCCATATTACAAGCACGCAAAGTATTGAAAAAACAACAACCTGATGTTGTGCTAGCAATGGGCGGCTATGTTACTGGGCCGACTGGCATTGCCGCAAAAAGCTTAGGTATACCACTGGTGATCCATGAGCAAAATGCGGTTGCGGGTATGAGTAATAAGTACCTAGCCAAGTTTGCCAATAAAGTGTTGGCTGCATTTCCGCAAGCATTTGCTTCTGGATACAGTGACGTGGTTGGTAATCCGGTACGAGCCAGCGTAGCAAATGTGGCAATGCGGGAAGTATCAAGCCCGGTTAACGTATTGGTCGTTGGTGGCTCGTTAGGTGCGCAGGTGCTAAACCAAACTTTGCCAGCAGCATTTAAACAGCTCAGTGAAGAGTTTCAGATCAATACATGGCATCAAACCGGTAAAGGTCATTTAGGCTCAGTAACACAGTCATATCAGCAGCAAGGTTTTAGTGCTGAACAAGCTAAGGTGGCTGAGTTTATTGATGATATGGATACCGCTTATAGCTGGGCAGATATTGTAATTTGCCGCGCGGGGGCGTTAACCGTAAGTGAGATTGCTGCTGCAGGAAAAATGGCCGTGTTTGTGCCGTTTCCGCACGCGGTTGACGATCATCAAACTGCGAATGCAAAATTTTTAGTTGATGGCAATGCGGCATTATTAATGCCACAGGGGCAGTTCAATCAACACAGTATTGTTGAACTATTACGCCCGTATTTAGCCAAACCAGCATTAATCAGTGAACTTGCAGGCAATGCTAAGCAATTGGCGACACTAGAAGCTACTGCCAATGTCGCATGGCATTGTATGGATGCCGCAGGTGTCCCCTTGTCAGCGCTGCAAGTAACAGAAAAAAGAGATAATTAAGTGAAACAAATGTCAACACACAAGAGCACTCGCCCGGCAATGCGCCGAATTAGCACTATCCACTTTATTGGTATTGGTGGCGCAGGAATGGGCGGTATTGCCGAAGTACTCGCATTTGAAGGATATCGTATTACTGGCTCTGATATTGCCCATAGTGCAATGACCGAACGTTTGATCCAAGCTGGCGCTGAAGTGTTTATTGGCCATCATCAAAGTAATGTTAAAGATGCCAATGTAGTGGTGGTTTCAAGTGCAATTGATGAAACTAACCCTGAGATTATTGCAGCTAAGGCGGCACGTATTCCGGTTGTGCGCCGTGCAGAAATGTTGGCCGAGCTAATGCGCTTTCGCCACGGTATTGCTATCGCTGGCACTCATGGTAAAACCACCACCACTAGTTTGATCGCGAGTATTTATGCTCAAGCTGGGCTGGATCCAACCTTTATTATTGGTGGCTTACTTAATAGTGCGGGTAGTAACGCAAAAGTCGGTAAAAGTGATTTTTTAATTGCTGAAGCTGATGAGAGTGATGCGTCATTCTTGCATTTGCAACCTATGGTATCGGTGATCACTAATATTGAAGAAGATCACATGGATACCTACGGCGGTAGCTTAGAAAAAATGAAAGACACTTATGTGGATTTCATTCATAACCTGCCTTTTTATGGCCTTGCTGTGGTGTGTATCGATTCAGAAGTGGCAGCTGAGCTTATTCCGCGATTTGGCCGTCCTGTGATCACTTATGGTGAATCGAGCGACGCCGATTACCGCATGACTGATTTTAGCCAAACGGCAAATACCAGTCAGTTTAAAGTGCGCACTAAGCAAGGTGATGAATTAACTGTGCATTTAAATATGCCAGGTAAACATAATGCATTGAACGCCACTGCAGCGATTGCTGTTGCAAAAGATCAACAAATAGCTGATCACGCGATTTTAGAAGCATTGCAACAGTTTGAAGGTATCGGACGTCGTTTTCAGCATTATGGCGATTTTGAAAACGAACGTGGCAAAGTAATGCTGGTGGATGATTATGGTCATCACCCTTCAGAAGTTGCAGCGACTATAGCGGCAATTCGCCAAGGCTGGCCTGATAAACGCTTAGTAATGATTTACCAACCACATCGCTTTACTCGTACTCGTGATTTATATGAAGACTTTGTAAAAGTGTTAGCCGATGTTGATCAGTTATTATTGCTTGATGTATACGGCGCTGGTGAAGAGCCAATTATTGGCGCAGACAGTAAAAGTTTATGTCGTAGCTTACGTCAACGCGGTAAAGAACCACTGCATGTTGCAAGTAGCTCTGAACTAGCTGGAGTATTAGCTGATACGTTACAAGATAATGATTTAGTTATAACCCAAGGTGCTGGTAATATTGGTCAATTAGTAAAAACACTCGCGGCGACATCGCTGTCGATTGAGCAACTTAAGCAGGTAAAGGTATGACGCAATTAAACACACAGTTTGGCAAAGTGGCAGTGTTGTTTGGTGGACACTCAGCTGAGCGCGAAGTATCACTAAAATCAGGCCAAGCGGTATTGAACGCATTACAAAATGCGGGCGTTGATGCCATTGGCTTTGATCCAAAAGAGCAACCGTTATGGCAATTAAAAGAACTCGGCATTGAACGAGTATTTATCGCCCTGCATGGTCGCGGTGGTGAAGACGGTACTATTCAAGGTGCACTTGAGTTTATGGGGTTGCCATACACTGGCAGTAACGTATTAGGCTCAGCATTGGCGATGGATAAAATACGTTGTAAGCATTTATTTAAATCTGCGGGCTTGAGCACTGCGCCTTATGCGGTGGTGGATAGCAAACGTGGTTTTGATGCTACAGCGATAATGAATGAACTGAAAAAAGTGATGGTAAAACCGTCGCACGAAGGTTCTAGCATTGGTATGGCGCAAGCAAATAATGCGCAAGAGCTTGAAGCTGCTTTAGCCGAAGCGTTTAAGTTTGACAGCCAAGTACTGGTTGAGCAGTGGATAACAGGGCGCGAATTTACAATCACTGTACTAGGCGATGAGGTACAGCCAGTAATTGAAATGACCACCCCGAATGGTTTTTATGATTACCAAGCAAAGTATCAGTCAAATACCACGCAATATCATTGCCCAGCAGACTTATCAGCTGGCGATACCACGCATTTACAAGCAATGGCTTTAGCGGCATTTGATCTGGTGGGTGCCAGTGGTTGGGGTCGTGTTGATGCAATGCAAGATGCAGACGGTAACTTTTATTTGTTAGAAGTAAACACAGTACCAGGAATGACTGAAAAATCGTTAGTGCCAATGGCTGCTAAAGCAAATGGTGCAAGCTTTGAGCAATTAGTTGTTCGCATTTTGGAGCAAACGCTTTAATATGCATCCCTTTTTGGAAAAAGCGCAACAATTAAAACAGCAACTCAATTGGTCGTTAATCTTTGGTGTGAGCTTTTTCCTTATTGTAGTTTTTAGCTTAGTACAAATAACCAGCGGCGTTAGACAGTGGTTGGTGGAAAATAAAGATGCGCAGATAAAGCATTTAGCGGTGTTGGGGAAACCTCAATATACGGACGAAAAAGCGATTATTGGCGCGATTAAAAAAGCTGACTTATCGAGTTTTTTTGATTTAGATGTTAAACATGTTCAACATTTGGTTCAAGAGCTGCCATGGGTGGCTACTGTATCGGTACGCAAGCAGTGGCCAGATACATTACAAGTGTATGTAGTAGAGCATCAGGCCGTCGCAGTGTGGAACAGTGATTTATTACTTAACCAAAGCGGTGAAGTGTTTCAAGCTAGCAGTGCGAAGCTCAGTGACGAGCTGCCACAACTTTATGGCCCTGAGGGCAGTGAGTTTGAAGCTTGGGGAGCTTTCAAGCAGCTTGATGAAATGCTTAAGGTCAATAGTTTTAAGTTAACCAGTCTTGCATTGTCAGAGCGATTTTCATGGCAGTTATGGCTCGATAACGGTATTCGCCTTAAATTAGGGCGTAAAGAAAAAGCTAAACGGGTACAGCGGTTTATAGATGTTTACCCGCGGATGGAAAAACGTGCAGATGCACAAGTAGATGTAGTGGATTTACGGTATGATACCGGCCTTGCAGTGAGCTGGAAGCTCCTGGAAGAAGCGCAATTACAAAATAAGAGTAAGGCATGACTAAGTCAGCAGAAAGAAACCTAGTGATTGGATTAGACGTTGGCACCTCAAAAGTGGTGGCCACGGTTGGTGAAATCACCGCAGATAACAAACTCAGCATTGTTGGGGTTGGCAGCCAAGTGTCCCATGGTATGGATAAAGGCGGCGTAAACGACCTTAACTTGGTGTCGGAGTCTATTCGTCGTGCAATCGATGAAGCTGAACTTATGGCTGATTGCCGTATTAGCTCCGTGTATTTGGGGATCTCAGGTAAACATATTCAGTGCCAAAACGAAAGTGGTGTTGTGGCAATTAATAACACTGAAGTGACTGATGAAGACATTGAAAATGTTATTCATATTGCGCGCTCTGTGCCTATTTCAGCCGAACGTAAAATGCTGCATGCGCTGCCGCAAGAATATAGTATCGATATGCAAGAAGGGATTAAAAACCCGCGTGGTATGAGTGGTGTACGAATGGAAGCCCGTGCTCACATCATAACTTGCTCAAACGATATGGCGAAAAATATTGAAAAATGTGTTGAGCGTTGTGGTCTTGAAGTTGACCAACTGATTTTCACCGCATTAGCGTCGTGTTATTCGGTATTAACCGATGACGAAAAAGAGCTTGGTGTTGCGGTACTTGATATCGGTGGCGGTACGATGGATATCACTATTTATATCAATGGTGCGTTGCGCCACTCTGCAGTTATTCCTGTAGCGGGTAACCAAGTTACTGGCGATATTGCAAAAATATTTCGTACACCGATATCCCATGCTGAATCACTCAAGGTACAATATGCCTGTGCAAGTAGCCAAATGGCCAGCAGCGAAGAAACTATTGAAGTGCCTAGTGTAGGCGGGCGACCAGCGCGGTTAATGTCGCGTCATACCTTATCAGAGGTGGTTGAGCCACGTTTTAGAGAATTATTTGAATTAGCGATGGAAGAAATTCATCGTTCAGGATTAGCAGACCAAATTGCAGCAGGACTCGTCATTACTGGCGGTAGTGCTAAAATGGCTGGCGCGATGGAAGTGGCTGAAGACATTTTCCAGATGCCAGTGAGAATAGGCAAACCTATAGGGATAGTTGGTTTGACAGATTATGTAGATGACCCTTCATATGCAACGGCGGTTGGCTTATTACAATATGGCCGCACAATGCAATCGATGAATGCACAAAAATCGAAACCTGAAGGCGATAATAATTGGTGGAACCGCATAACGAAGTGGTTTCAAGGCGAGTTTTAATACTCAAGTCGGAGAGTAAACATGTTTGATATAATGGAACAACACAGCGAAGAAGCTGTTATAAAAGTAATAGGCGTGGGCGGCGGCGGCGGTAACGCTGTTGAGCACATGGTTAAGCAACAAATTGAAGGCGTGCGTTTTATTGCCGCTAATACGGATGCTCAGGCATTACGTAACTCATCAGCAGATATTACGGTGCAACTAGGTACTCAGATCACGTCTGGGCTAGGTGCGGGTGCAAACCCTGATGTAGGTCGTAAATCAGCAGAAGAAGACGCCGATACTATTCGTGCCAGCCTTGAAGGTGCTGATATGGTATTTATCGCAGCGGGTATGGGCGGTGGTACTGGCACAGGTGCTGCGCCTGTGGTTGCCAAAATTGCTAAAGAGTTAGGTATTTTAACGGTTGCTGTAGTGACACGTCCGTTTGACTTTGAAGGTAAAAAGCGCGCAGCAGCGGCTGAACAAGGTATTAACGAATTGTCAGAAATTGTAGATTCACTTATTACAATTCCTAACAATAAATTGCTTAAAGTTTTAGGCAAAGGGACTACACTATTAGACGCATTCGCTAAAGCTAATGATGTATTATTTGGTGCCGTGCAAGGTATTGCGGAACTAATTACTCGTTCTGGTTTGATTAACGTGGATTTCGCCGACGTACGTACAGTAATGTCAGCCATGGGTACTGCGATGATGGGCACAGCGTCTGCATCGGGTCCTGATCGTGCGCAAGAAGCTGCAGAAGCTGCAATCTCAAGCCCACTGCTTGAAGACGTTGATTTAACTGGCGCGAAAGGCATCCTAGTTAACATCACTGCAGGTATGGATATCGCAATTGAAGAGTTTGAAATTGTTGGTAATCACGTTAAAGCATTAGCATCTGAAAATGCGACTGTGGTGGTTGGTGCGGTTATTGACCCTGAAATGACTGATGAACTACGTGTAACTGTAGTCGCTACAGGTTTAGGCGGCGATCGTCGTCCACAGTTTGGTATTGTCGATAACGGCTTTAAAAAAGCGTCAGGTTCTGATGTTAGCAGTTCAACAAACCAAACTAGCAGTATGTATGTACCAAGCTTTGCAAGCCAAGGTAGTGGCGATGAAATGACTGCTGCTCCAGCGATTGAAAAGCATGAATCGAGCAAGACAACGCAAAGCAATAGTGGTTTATCTAAAACTAATGATAGCGGTAAAAAGTCTAATAAATCAGAAGGTGGCGATTATTTCGACATCCCTGCATTTTTAAGAAAACAAGCAGATTAAGCAAAAAGGTAATTGTTTTTGTTTAAAAAGCGAACGAATTTGGCAGCTGGTCGTATATGTGATATAATCGGCGGTCTAACTGTAACTATAAGTGAGCGAAGCTATGATTAAACAGCGTACCATTGCAGAGATAGTCAAAGCCATAGGAATTGGACTTCACAAAGGTGAGAAGGTCACTATTACTCTCCGACCTGCGAGCGCAAATACTGGGATAGTATTTCGTCGTGTCGACCTTGATCCGGTTGTTGATTTTGAAACAACACCTGAAGCCGTTGGCGATACGCAATTATGTACCTGTTTAACTAATAAAGATGGCGTTCGCTTATCTACGACTGAGCACCTTATTGCTGCGGTAGCGGCAATGGGTATCGATAATTTGATCGTTGAATTAGATAGCTCAGAAGTACCAATAATGGATGGTAGTGCATTACCATTCATTTATTTGTTACAAAAAGGCGGCATTGCAGAGCAGAATGCGGCTAAGCGCTTTATTCGTATTAAAGAAAAAGTACGTATTGAAGAAGGTGATAAATGGGCCGAGATTGAACCATATGATGGTTTTCATATCGACTTTGAAATTGCTTTCGATCATCCGGCAATCAATGAAAGCCGCCAACGTATCGGTTTAGATATTACGGCACAAAGCTTTACGGAAGAAATCAGCCGCGCACGTACTTTTGGCTTTATGAAAGACATTGAATATATGCATGCTAATAACCTAGCTTTAGGTGGCAGCATGGATAACGCCGTGGTATTGGATGAGTTTAAAGTACTTAATCCTAACGGTCTGCGTTATAGCGATGAGTTTGTTAAGCATAAGATTCTAGACTGTGTTGGTGACATGTTTATGACAGGCCACAACATTTTAGGAAAAATTACAGCTTATAAATCAGGCCATGACCTGAACAATAAGTTACTTCGTAAAATTATGGCGACTGAGTCAGCATGGGAATGGGCAACATTTGATACCCCAGTATACATGCCAGCACCAGGTTTAGAAGTAGCCACAGCTTAATCGCAAACGCTTAAAACAGTTATAAAAAATGACGCTATCTAGCGTCATTTTTTTGTTTAAATATTGCGGTTTAGTTTTTTAATGTTATACCAATCGTGTTAAGTTACTGACCATTTATAGCGACAGATAAATGGAGTGATAACAAGGCGTAAATTTTGACATGTAGTTGTTCTACTTAAAAAATTATAACGCAGTTAGCGCTTTATTTAGCTCGCTAGAATGGTTAAATATTTAAGTCGATTGGTATTAAACCTTTTTACAATCCTAACAGCTGTTGTAACTGTACCAGCTCAGTCACTTGGTATGTTGGTTCAATGCCTTCTGGCAGAACTGTGTTGGGATGCTGTAGCCAGCAGGTATCAATCCCGGCATTTTGGCCACCTAAGATATCACTGCTTGCGGTATCACCGACCATTAAGATCTGTTCTTTTGGTGGATTACCTAACAGTTCAAAAGTGTGATAAAAAATTTCTGCGGCTGGTTTTGCAATTCCCACTTGCTCAGAGATAACTAAACAATCAAACATCTCTTTTAATCCGGTATGCTCTAAGCGGCGTGCTTGTAGCTGGGTAAAACCATTAGTGATAATGCCTAATTTAGCATGCGGTTTTAGTTTATTTAGCAGTTCAATAGCACCAGGTAATGGTTCGCAGATCTCAGCCATGGCAGTTAAAAAATCATCATTAAGCTGTTGAGCTGGAACATTGAGCTTATTAGCCCACTCACTAAATCGAGTGACTTGTAGGTGAGTAGCGGAAATAGTATTGTTTTGATACTCAAGCCACAACGGTTTATTTGTTGCTTGATAATGACTGTAATCAGCGTCATTAAAATCAACGCCATAAACTGCAAACATTCTTTTTAAGCCTGCATAGGCATTAAAGCTAAATAAGGTTTCGTCGGCATCAAATAAAACATGGGTGTACTTCATTAAACTTCCTTAGAGTAAAGCGCGGGATGAAGAAAAGGCGCCATAGCGAGTGTCAGCGCTTGCGTATAGGTACTTTCTCGGGTGGCATGATGATTAGTTAATAAACCAATAGCACCGCCTTGCTGTTTGATATTGGTAGTATTAAATGCGTTATCCATTACATCGCCAAGTTCTTTGCCTTGCAATAACGCATTATACAGGCTTGGGGGTAAAGGAAGGTTACTACTACGACCGATAGCACGTTGTTGGTTATCAGCAACGACTACAAATGCAAAGGTAGCGGGGCCGTAGCTAAATTGCTCAGCACCACCTTCCATTGCAACATAAAAATCAGCTTGGTAATGCTGTTGGCAATACAAGACACGATTTTGTGCGCCTATTCGTGTTTCATCTTCACCTATTGGCTGATCAGGTACTTGTGAAGGTGCATCAACTCCTTGACAATCAATCGTCATATCAGGGTAATAGAGAGAGAAAATACTGCGGGCAGCATTTATTTTTACCGGATTTTTGGAACCGACGAGAATGCGTAATGGCTCTGTCATGCTGATATCTCCTTTTATGATGAAGTCAGCAGTTTACATAAGCTATGTATTTCAGCAAGCGTATTTCTTAAATAGGCAAATCAACGGGGGCTAATTCGGCAAGCGCACGCTTTTTAAGGATAATATCTTTGATAAGTGGGGTTAATACTAACTCCATGGCGAGTCCCATTTTTCCGCCTGGTACCACTAAAGTGTTGATCCTCGACATAAAGCTGCCTTCGATCATACGTAGGTAATACGGAAAATCGACGTCATCTATGCCACGAAAACGAATAACCACAAAGCTTTCATCAAGGGACGGAATATCTTTTGCGCTAAATGGGTTTGAGGTGTCAACGGTTGGCACGCGCTGAAAGTTTATGTGAGTTCGTGAGAACTGTGGCGTAATGTGATTAATGTAATCATCCATACTGCGGACAATTGAGCCCATAACAGCTTCGCGAGAGTGACCACGTTCAGAGGTGTCGCGGATTAACTTTTGGATCCACTCAAGGTTAATGATAGGCACCATACCAATTAGTAAATCAACATGCTTAGCTACATCATGATCTTCATCGACAACACCGCCATGCAGTCCTTCGTAGAATAAAATATCGGTGCTGCTTTCCAGTTCTTGCCACGGAGTAAAGGTACCTGGTAGTTGATTGTATGGCACGGCTTCGTCAAAGGTATGCAAATAACGACGTAATTTACCTGCTCCAGTATCGCCATAGGTGCTGAACAAACCTTCAAGAGCTGCAAAGTCATTAGCTTCACGACCAAAGTAACTAATGTGTTTACCTTCTTGCTGCGCTTCGCGAACTTTTTTATCCATCTCAGGACGAGTATAGCGATGAAAACTGTCGCCCTCTATAAATGCGGCCTCAATATTAAGACTACGAAATATATGCTTAATAGCACTTGTCGTGGTGGTAGTACCCGCACCAGATGAACCAGTGATCGCAATAATAGGATGTTTAGCTGACATAATTTTTCTCGTTTTAAGTAGCTCTGTAGTTATAAGGCGTAGTAAGGGGGTAGGTCAAGTGACATATCAATAACAGACTTGGGAATAACTATAAAATAGCGCTATTATAAGGGCGATAAAAATAATTAGAGAATGATATGAAATTGACTTTACCTTGGCTAAGTTTTGTTGCCACCCTTGCAGTTACCCCTAATAGCGTTTTAGCTGCGATGCCAAAAAGCGAAATTTTACTTGCTAAACTTAACACAGAATATGGGTTACAAGTAAGCCGTATCACTAATAATGATGTTTATAATAATCAGCCTTTACTTACCAAAGAGGGTATTTATTTTACCCAAGAAGTGCAAAGTGAAGGGCAAAGTCAAACAGATCTAGCTTTTTATGATTTTACCAATAAGCAAGTAACTAATTTAACAAATACTGCTGTGAGTGAATACTCGCCGACTTTAACACCTAATGGTAAGGCACTGTCAGCTATCGTAGTCGAGGCGGATGGTAAGCAAAAGTTATGGCAATATCCGTTTGACGATAATGTTAAACCAAGTCGTATTTTTGAGTGGGTAGAACCAGTTGGTTATCATGCCTGGGGCGCCAAAAATGATATGGTGATGTTTATTTTAGGCGAACCACATACTTTACAATATACTCAGGTTGCTGCAGCGAAGCCAAAAGTGGTTGCTGAGCATATTGGCCGTACGTTGACATTTAATCATGCATTAGCTGCCTATACATTTAGTTATAGCAAAGCGCAGCAGCACTGGTTAGCAAGTTATGATCCGCAAGAAAATACCGTCACTGACCTCTTTCGTTTACCGCAGACTGTACAAGATTACGCATTTAAAGACGCTAATACGGTCATTTATGCGGTCGATAATCGTGTTTACCAGCGCAAGCTAAATAGCCCTGAGCAGGTCTCGCTATGGCTTGATTTAACGCCTTTCTGTGATACCAATATTACCCGTATGAGCTACTTAAATGATCAACTCGCTTTTGTCTGCGTTAAATAACTATAATATAAAACTTTGCAGGTTCTTGGCTGTGCTGTAGTTTACAGCTAAGAGCTTAATGAAAATCAAGGATATCCATGTCAGCTAGTCCAGAGCAAATCAACGAGCAACTTATTGCATTAGAGTGCCGTAGTAATTTTAGAATTAAGAATATCACTGAATATATGTTACCTAAGTCCAAAGAAGCAATTTATCTGCATATAGAAGGTGGCCAAGCTAAGCTTGTGCTTCGTCCTGTACTGGAAGTCTTTAGTGATGATTTTAATAAAATAGCAGGCGTTAACCGCATTAGCGGTTTTTTTCATAGTAGTGAAATGACACGGTTTCCAACGCGTATTTTTAAAAGCACGAATCCAATACATTATGGAATAGGTTTTAAAATGACCAGCGTTGAAGGAGCAAAAGAGTTTATTTCTCAGCTAGTAAAAATTATCAATGGATAAATAACGCTGTTGATAAAAAACGGCAAGCCAATGGCTTGCCGTACAAATTAACGTTTTAAGAAACTATTTACAGACGCTAATTCACGTTCTTTAAGTGCAATACAATTATTTACGCTTTCTTCAAGCTTGCTTAAGGTACGGGCATAACCTGGCTCATCAGCAATTTTGCTCATAAAGAAAGTTTGCGTTTTTGCTAAGCTGCTGGCGCTACAACCTGAGGTGGTAAAGTTAGGCAGGTTAGGTACGAAGAAAGGTGGCAAGTTTGCAACTACCTTATCGTAATTCGCGTATATCCATTCAATAAACAAAGCTTCACGGGCTTTCGTGTAAGCCTGTCCTGACATAATCGTACGCATGTCAGATGCAGTGACATCGTCAGTTAAGCTGTAATTTAATACCTTAGTTTGTAGCTCTGGCGTGCCAAAGTAACTCATAGCCGCTAGCATTTTTGTACGCACTTGCGGATCTTTGGTAGTTTTAAAGGTATTTATATATGCATCGAGTAGGTTTTTATCACCATGGAATGCGGCTAAGTTTAAGTAGATTGACGCAAGGTACGGATCAACTTTTTCTGGGTTATTTAAGTAAACACGGGCTTGTGCCTTGGCGGTATTGATCACACTTTGATCTTCACCATCAAAACCTAAACGCGCAACTACTTGAGTACGTAATTGCGAGATTGCAGCATCTTCTTTAACTTTTGCAGTTAAACCATACTGTTTAGCTGCAGGCATGATGCTTTTACGAATAAATTCAGGCCACAGGTCTTGGTTGCTTTCATCTTCAAAGGTACGCTTTTGTGCGGCTAAATAACCCAAAGCGGTATTAGCAACGCGTGGGTGTTTGTCGCTTACAAAAACTTCTAGTGTTTGCATTAAATGTGCAGCAGAAATAACACCAGCATCTAGTAATGCATCAGCGGCAGACAATAACGCTAAACGTTCTCGTACTGTCAATGACTGTGCGGCGTTATCAATCAATGCAGCAAATTGTTTGTCATCCATCACCCAGCGGTAATAACCTAAAGCGCCTTGATCTGGATAAATCCACTCAGGTTCAAATTCAAGTTCAACAGTTTGATTGGCTTTAGTTAGTAATACATTGGCAGTTTTAACTTTATCGCCAGCACCGTATTTTATTGCAACTGGCACATTCCAAAGCTGTGCAGGAGCATCAACGCCCGCGTTAGTAAAGCGGCTTTGATTAATGGTAATCGTTTTACCTTGCTGAGTTACTTTGATCAGTGGGAATGAAGATTGTTCGATAAACGATTTTAAAACCGCTGCCACATCTTTATTTGATGCTTTACCAAGGGCTTGCCATAAGTCGGCTGCTTCGGCGTTTTTATACGAGAACTCTTTTAAATAAGCACGAATACCCTGCTGGAAAGCCTCTTCGCCAATCCAGTTTTCAACCATAGCTAATACCGAGCTGCCTTTGCTATAAGCTAAGCCTAGGCCGTCCATAATATCGGCTTCGGTTTTGATTGGTTTACGAATTGGCTTAGTACTTAAACGAGCATCTAACGCCATAACGTTATTTTGCGGCAGGTCTAAATGTGATTCAAATTCAGGGTTAAGCTGGGCTGTGATTTTAGCAGCCATCCAGCTTGCAAACGCTTCATTTAGCCATAAGTCATTCCACCATTTCATGGTTACTAAGTTACCGTACCACTGGTGAGCAAGTTCATGAGCGATGATAGATACATTACGTTGTTTTTTATTGCGAGTCGCTGTAGCCAAATCAAGCAGCAAAATATCTTCACGGTAGGTAACTAAGCCTGCGTTTTCCATGGCACCGAATGGAAACTCTGGAACAGCGACTGAATCTAGTTTTTTATAAACGTAAGGAATACCAAAGTAGCCTTCAAGCGCGGCCAATACTTTTGGCATTGCTTGCTCGGCATATTCACCTAAGTGAATTTTACCTTGTGGCGTGATCACACGACCTGGAATTGGCATGCCTTTGACTTCACGCTCCTCAAATGGACCGACAGCCATGGCCACTAAGTATGAAGGAATTGGCGGTGTTTTATCAAAAAAGTGAGTGGTCATATCGCCATTAACGGTCGTTTTTAACTCAGGTGTATTGGCATACACTTTTTGAGAGCTAGGTGCTGTAATCGTTAATTGGAATGGAATTTTATAACTTGGTTCATCAAATACAGGGAATGCGCGGCGGGCATCGCTCATTTCAAATTGGGTAAATAAATACGGCACACCCTGATCTAAGGTTTTATACAGGCCAACACTTTGGCGATTATAGGGGGCAGTGAAGTCGACTTTAAGCGTGTATTTACCTGGTTGAATTTGCTCATCGCAGCTAAATTTTACTTTACCTGTTTTTAGCATTTCAGCACTTAAGTCACAGTTTTCTGCCCCAAGCAGTTTTGCCATTTGCGTTGCGTAAGCAACACCATTTAGCTCGATATAGTTAGTTGGCTTAAGTACTTCAAGGGCGATTTCGGTCATACCGCTAAAGGTTTCTTGAGCTGGATCAAGCGTTAGAGATACGTGTTGAGAACTTGGTTTTGCGAGCTTTTCTAGGACAAACTCATTAGCATGAGCTGAACTTACTGCAACGGCCACACTGAGTGTGAGTAGGCTTTTAATAAACATAGATATCCCTGATATTTTCTTGTTAGAGTTTTGTGCTCAGTTATCGTAACAGTTTTTAAGCAGTGAGTAATGAGCTAGTTGGTAACAAAGTTTGTCAAATGGTGTGGCGCTGATTAAAGCGGTGCCAATCAATGTGCTGGTTGATCACGCGTATTTGTTGGCAGATCTGATTAAGGGTGATTACATCGCTAAATTCAGTCAATTCATATTCATTAAAACCCAGCAGATAATTAAAAGCATCTTTATTGCCTGCTTGAATTGCATAAATGCGGATTTGCTGCTCAAAATTGAGCCTGAGACTGCTGACAGCGGTTTTCATACCAAGTTGATCGATATTGGGAATATCACACTTTTGTAAGTAGCCGGCACGCTCTCCTTCACCAGAGAACCAAATGCGAACTTTCTCGCTATAGCGACCTGACTTAGATGGTAAGTCAAACAATAGGCGATTGTGTCCTTGTTGTTTAACTGCTGCGATATACTCGTTTAAGCCAGCATCAAAAAGTGCTTGATGGATAGGCACAATACGGGCTTTTATTTTACCGTGGGTATGGAAATGAAAACAAAGGATCTGTTGATGTTCAACAATATCGCACAGTTGTAAATGGCCAATTTCATCACTGTAAGCTCCGCTGTAATAAGCGATTAAAGGGAGCCAAAAATGCCAGTGTTTCGGCTGTTCGCGAGGTAAGCGTTGATCACCATATATATAGCCATGGTAAAGCGTATGTAATTCCATAGCGGAAAAAGGGCGGCGACCAAGATGGGACTTCAACGTAATACCCTGAAAGTAAAGATTTGCGCTAGTTTATAGCAAATAAACCAGCGCAGTAAAGCAATGTTAAATAATGCTTATTCGCTTAGTGCGCGTGCTAATCCAACCGGCTCGATTTCAACACATACTTGGTCGTCATTCCAGTTTAGGCCAACCAGTGCGTCATCTTCTTTTAGATCTTCAACCCAGTCATCTAAAAACTCATCCAAGGTGATTTGCAGTGGGCTGTAATCGGCCCATTCTTCTTTACACTGGGCTTTTGCTGTTGCTTCACTTTCCCACAATAGTAGTACATCGGTGTTTTCAAATTGGTTAGAGTCACAAACCACAAAACCGCCATCTTCAGCACCTAGCGCCCAGATTTGTTCACTTTGACGTACTTTTTCAACAAAACTAACTAGTTCTGATTCAATTTCGATATCACTCATGTGTTTACCCTTAAATGTTAATTACGTGGATCGGTTTGCTGCACTGCCTGTTGCTGAGCAAATGAATAATAGAAATTCATTAACTCGGTATGTGCCGTTAGATCCGTTAACTCGCGGAAGCAAATCCAATCAAGTAAGCAGTATAAACTGATGCACAGGTATTCACAGCTTTTAAATTCTGCATCTGCAAAATGGTTATTTAAATAGCTTAATGTTTCAGCAATGCGTTCATTTTGTAGATTAAAAAATAATTTATCATCCTGTGTATCGAATCCTGAACGCTGACAAAGTAATAGCTCAACCAGCGAATCATTGCATGCATTAATGATTGTTAGTAGGTGCTCTTGTTGCCAATTCAGACGAGTTTGACTGTGTTGTTCGAGCAAAAAGCGGATGATGTTATTTGAATCAGCTAAAGTTTGCTGCTTAGTGATTAGCACTGGAATTTTTCGGGCTGGATTATTTTGTATCATCAGCTGACGATCAGTGTCTGAAAAAATATCTAACTTGATAAACTCAAGACTACATTGATTTAACAGTGCCCAAATACGAATGCGGCGTACAAATGGCGAGGTTGTTGAGCCTAATAGTTGCATGTGCTTTCCTTAGGATAAAAAGAAAGCCGCAGAGGCGGCTTTCTTTTAGGTTAGTAATAAAACCAACGTTATTCTGTACGACTAGTCACTTCAAGTAAGTGGTAGCCAAACTGAGTTTGCACAGGACCTTGTACTTGATTAATCGGTGCTGAAAATACCACTTTATCAAATTCAGGAACCATCATACCAGGACCAAACTCACCTAATGCACCGCCATCCTGACCTGAAGGGCAGTTTGAATGTACCTTAGCTAACTCAGCAAAATCTTCGCCTTGTTCAATCTTGGTTTTTAAATCTAAGCACTGCGCTTCGCTGTCTACTAATATGTGTCTTGCACTTGCCACTGTCATAAAATCTCCCGTTTCAAGGTGGTGTTTTTTTAATCAAATCTTACGTTATTCTAGTTCAATAATAACTACTTGTACCAGTATAAAATTAAATATCTGAAATTGCTTGTTCTATTGCTTTAACTAACTTGTCTGAATCAGGCTTGGTTTTGCTATTAAAACGTTCAACCTGTTTGCGATCTGCAGATACAAGATATTTATAAAAGTTCCAATTTGGCGAACTCGTTTGGGCATTTAAATGTTTAAATATAGCATTAGCATCACTGCCTCTGACTTCGCTGGTGGCAAACATCGGGAAAGTTACGCCGTAATTTACAAAGCAAACTTTAGCGGTGTCTTTTTCGTCATCTTCTTCTTGGAAAAAATCATCAGAAGGAAATCCCAGTATCACTAAACCTTGATCTTGGTATTTTTGATATAGCGCTTCTAGACCTTCAAATTGTGGCGTAAAACCGCAGTTGCTTGCCGTATTGACTATTAATAAGGGTTTATTCTTGAATTGACATAAATTAATGCTCTCTTTAGAGCGAAGTTTGCGCATAGTAACATTAGTGAAGTCATCACATGATGTAGCCTCAACCTGCTGTTGGCTTGTTTGCTCTGGCTGTGCATAAACACTACAACTGAGTATTGCGCAGCATAATAATAATTTTTTAAACATACCGATTCCTTAACTTGTTGTGGCTGATCACCCTAGATGGCAGTCTACCGTTTATTTTGCAGTAGTGTCAGTTTAACTCATACGTTACTATGCAATGAATTGATCAACAACCGCTAAAAACAAAATGACAATACGATTAGCAAATAGTAATGATTTAGCCGCTATAGTTGCAATTTATAATGAAACAATCGCAAGTAGAATGGTTACAGCCGACACCGAACAAGTAAGCATAGCAGACAAGCAAAGTTGGTTTAATAGCCATACCGAGCAGCGGCCTATTTACGTTTATGAGCAAGACTCGAAGGTGATAGCTTGGCTTAGTTATAAGTCATTTTATGGCCGTCCAGCCTATGATGGTACGGTAGAGGTCAGTATTTACATTACAGCCAATGCACAAGGTCAAGGGCTTGGTAAACGTTTACTTACTTTTGCCCAAGAGCAAGCTAAGCCATTAAATATTAAAGTACTACTGGCATTTATATTTAGTCATAATATACCGAGTGTTAAATTGTTTGAGCGTTTTGGTTATCAACGGTGGGGAGAGTTGCCTAATGTAGCAATTATGGATGGCAATCACTACAGCTTAACTATTTTAGGTAAGCACTTAGGGTAGCGGTACTCCCAAAAAATAACCTCTTTGATTATGTTAATGCAGAAAACTTAGGCTACGCTTTTACAATCTCAAGTTGATGAAAAGCGTGGTCAAAGCTGTGCGGAAAATATTGATAGTTGATAGCAGTAGCATTTTAGCGATGCGAATAAAAGTATTGCTCGAATTGATTGGCTGTGAAGTTGAGTTGATTCATTTTTCAATGCTACATGAGTGCACTGCGTTTAGTTGTTATGATTTAGTGGCTGTGGCTCATGGCGTTCCATTAGCTACCGCAAATTCTTTAGTAACGCAGATCAATCAAGATCGCTTTTTGCTTCTCGCCCCTAAAGTTGAAAACAATGAACAACTTTCTTCATTTAGTGATCTTAATCGGCTGGTGCCAAATGCTATTGTAATTTATCCATTTTTTGCGAATAAAGAAATCAGCACCTTGCTGGAGAGTGTTTTAGAGCTTGGCTCCGATAGTGTTTTAGTATTACCAACGGTATTGCTGGTTGATCATATCCCTCAGCGGCTTGAAAAAATAGCAAATAGCCTGTTAGGCGCCCATATTAAAACGATTACAGCTCATAGTATTAGCTCTGCGGTAACTCAAGCGCAAGGGCATGAAATTGATCTGTTATTGAGTGATTTTAGTCTGCCTGATGGCTCAGGTTTAGAAGTGTTCGCCGCTCTCAAAGTATTATATCCGCAATGTCGCTGTTTGTTATTTACCTCAAAACCAAATCAAGTGTCGATGATTGAAGCAATTCGTCAAGGGGTGGAAGACGTATTGGTTAAACCGATCAATGAAAATATGATACTGCAATCTGTGCATAAACTTTGGCAAACTGAGTTGTTAAGACGGCATAACACAGAGTTAGTTGAACGTCTGCAAGATACCGTTGATGCACTTATTGAAAAGGATAGCTTGTTACGCGTTATTTATAAGCATACACCTGATGCGATTATGTTATTTGAGCGCAATGGTGAAGTGATTGAAGCAAACGATGCTTGCTCTAAACTCTTTAATTTACCTGCAAAAATACTTAAAGGTAGCTCAGTTTTTACTTTATTAGATACGATGTCTGCTGAGCAAATTAAAGAAAAAATAGCGACGTTAAATAAAAATCGTCAATTTAGTTGTGATGTATATCTGCCAATGAAAGAGGGAGAGGCTATCCCATTAGTTGGTTCGTTTAATGAGATTGACCATCATGGTAATATTGCACTCGCGGTTATTTTTAAGAATGTTACTCATCTTAAACTTAAAGAGGAGCTGTTGCTCGAGGCAAAAGATATGCTTGAAGAGCAAGTACGTGCCCGAACATCGCAGCTTGAGCATGCTAAAAATGTCGCCGAGGCAGCAAATCACAGTAAATCAGAGTTTCTTGCTAATATGTCCCATGAATTACGTACTCCTATGCATTCAATATTAAGTTTTGCTCGCTTTGGTTTAGATAAACTCGGCAGAGGTGATATTTCAGTTGAAAAGCTACAGAAATATTTATCTCGCATAGAGTGTAGTGGCGAGCGGCTGCTCTCATTACTTAATAATTTACTCGACCTATCTAAACTCGATGTTGGTAAGTTCCCTTTTAATCCGCGCCCGCATAACCTGAGTAATATTATTAAAACCAGTATTGATGATGTGTCAGGTACCGCTATGGAAAAAGAGATTGAAGTACAGTATTTGCCACCAAAACCGCCTATTATAATTGACTGTGATGAAGAGCAAATAAATCAATTATTACGTAATATCCTCGGCAATGCGTTGAAATTTAGTGATCAGCATAGCCGTATTGAAGTCGTTTTAACTAATCAACAAGGGCAGGCAATTATTGAAGTGATTGATAGTGGTATAGGGATACCTGATGATGAACTTGAGTATGTGTTCTCAAAATTCGTGCAGAGTAGCACAACTAATAGCGGTGCTGGTGGAACAGGGCTTGGTTTAGCCTTATGCCGTGAGTTTGTCTCATTACATGAAGGAGTTATTTCTGCTCATAACAATAGCTCAGGAGGCACGACGATTCACATCGCTCTGCCTTTAGAAATAAAAAGTTTCAGCTAAGCAATAATAAATTACTTAGCCTTACTGGTAAGAGTTTTTTTTACGACTAAACTATTAATATGAATTATGAAATGGATGACAATTATGCCTGTAACGAGAATTCTAGCTGTTGATGATGAGCCCTTTAATTTAGAAATTATAGAAGAAATATTATTAGATCTTGATTTTGAATTAAAGATGGTTAGCAGTGGCCCTGAGTGCCTCAGTATCGTGGAAGAGTTTGCGCCACAAGTAATTTTACTTGACGTGAGTATGCCACAAATGAATGGTTATGAAGTATGTAGAAGACTAAAAGCAAACCCTCGTACGGCTCATATCATAGTCATGTTTGTATCAGCCAGAGGCACAGTAGAGGAGCGGATGGAAGGGTATGCTGTAGGTGCTGAAGATTATATTGTTAAGCCATTTGGACAGGATGAACTTAAATCGAAACTGAAAATTCTTAATCAAGTACTGATTGAAAAAAAATCGTTAGAACAGCAAATTGAAGAGGCCACATCAACTGCATTCAATGCTATGGCAAACAGTAGTGAAATGGGGCAAATAGTTAATTATATTGAGAAGATTGGTATGATTAACAACACCAAAGCGCTTGGGGAGGCCCTAGTTCATTGTTTAAGATCGTTTGATTTACAAAGTAATATTGAGTTTAGAGTTATTGCTGATGCTCCTGAGCACTTTGCCCTCAATGGTACGTGTTCGCCAATTGTAATTGAGTTGTTTGATATGCTCAAAAATAAGGGCCGCTTACATGAGTTTTCTCACCGTATCTTAGTTAACTATGAATTAATTAGTTTATTGATTTTAAATATGCCAGATCACGATCCTGATAAGCATGGCCGGATCCGTGACCATGTGTGCTTTATTGTCAGTGTCACAGAGCAACAGCTACGAGCAATCATGACTCGTGAAGCTTTACAGTCGCAACAAACAAAGCTAAATGATGCAATTACTATGGTGAATAGCAAGTTTCATGGCTTAATTGGGCTGTTAAATGAAAACCGTAAGAGTAATGAAGCGGTGTTCAAGCGTTTACAAGAAGAGTTAGAACAGCGTATTCCATCAATGGGGTTAGACGAAGATCAAGAAGTGTTTATTTATCAGAAGGTAGATCAAGCGATTCAAAACTCAGTTGCCCGTGAAGAGTCTGTGCAGGGAGTGAAAGCCGCTTTTCATGAAATTGAGCAAGACCTATCTATCTTATTGAAAAAGTAACAGTAAATAATCAAGGGGTGTGAAGCTACGCATCTCTTGGTAAGCCCTTTTCTACGATACGTATCAAACGGGCGGTTTTTCGTAGCAATTTATCTTGTTTTGAGCATTGTTGCTTAAGCGCCCACTCTATATGCTCTTTTACCAACTCGGTTGATTGATCATAGCTGGCGCTGAGCGCGTCAACGATCGATTGGCTAAATTGCGCATTACCTAAACCTACAGCAATATTTCGTAGCCAGCGCTGATGGCCAATTCGACGGATCGGACTGCCTTCGGTATTTTTTAAAAAGGTAGCTTCATCCCAACTAAATAAATCAAGTAAATCTTTATCTTTTAGTTGTGTTCGTGGGTGAAAGTCGGCTTCATCGGTAATTTGCCCGTAGCGGTTCCATGGGCAAACTAATTGGCAATCATCACAGCCGTAAACGCGATTACCTAATAGTGAGCGATACTGCTCAGGGATTGGTCCTTGCAGCTCAATAGTAAGATAAGAAATACACTTGCGTGCATCAACCACGTAAGGCTCTACAATTGCGCCGGTTGGGCATAAAGTAATGCAGGCTACGCATTTTCCACATCCCTCAAACTCATTGGGCTTATCAATTGGTAAAGGGATATCAACAAATAACTCACCCAAAAAGAACCAAGAACCGGCTTCTTTATTGATTAGCAAGCTGTGCTTTCCACGCCAGCCTAAACCTGCTTTTTCAGCAAGTTGACGTTCTAATACTGGTGCTGAATCAACAAATGGCCGATAGCCTAATTGACCGATTTGCAGCTCAATTTTTTGACCTAATTTCTTTAATCGATTACGCATCAGTTTATGATAATCACGCCCTAATGCATAACGACTAATATACGCTTTATCGGTATTTTTGAGGGTTTTAGCAAAGCTTGCATCGGGGGGCAGGTAATTCATTTTTACTGATATAACCCGCACAGTACCAGGGACTAGCTCCGCAGGGCGAGCGCGTTTCATTCCATGAGCGGCCATATATTCCATATCGCCGTGATAGCCTAAATCAAGCCAGCGCTGTAATTGTGCTTCGTGTTTGCTTAAATCAATGTCAGTGATGCCAACTTCAGCAAAGCCAAGTTCTTTACCCCACTGTTTTATATCAAGGGCTAACTGCGTGTGATCGGATATTGAGCTACTCACATGGGTACATCATTAAGAAAAAATAACGGCGCAATTTAACACATTTACAGCGCAGTTAAAACGCTTGTACTTAGACAAAACGCTTTAACTGCTGCTGAGTTTGCTCACTTAGTTGTTGTGATAATTGACAATCACCTAACGCTACATCAATTTGTGCTTTTGCTTGGCTGCCTAATGCAACGATTTGTTCAACTGATTGATGGGTTTGATTTTGTGTCTGTTCGAGTAAGTGCACAGCGCTTACAATTTGCTGTAATTGTTGTTGATTGTGTTCAAATTCAACAAGCCGATCGGTAAATCCATGGGATGTATTACTAATGGTTGTTTCTGCATTATGTGAATAACTGACAAGTTGCTCAGATTCTTTATTTGTTTGATTTACTAAAGAATCCATTTGGTTGATGAAATCGCTGATCTGGCGAGTTGCATCACTTACTTTAACCGATAAAGTTCTTACTTCATCTGCTACAACCGCAAAACCACGACCTGCTTCACCCGCACGAGCGGCTTCTATTGCAGCATTGAGCGCCAACAAATTAGTTTGATCTGAAAACTCTTCAACCATTTTCAGGATGCTACGAATATTCTCGCTGTTTTGTTTTAAGCCAGAAATCGTTTCTGAAAAACTGCTCAATACATGACTAATCGATTTAACTTGAGTGACTAGTTTTGTGAGTTCTTGTGCAGAGTGTGTAACAAAGTTTAAATGCTCTGCGTTTACTTGATGAACATCATCGGTATTGGTAACGATACTTTGCAGACTATCAGTTATTTGATTACTGGCTGCGGTTATTGTTTGGCTAAAATCAATTTGTTGTTCGCTTAGCTGCGCCGTATGTTGCATTGACTCAGTCACTTGATTATTACTTTGTGCGCTGGCCTGCGAACTTTGGTAAGTGGTAGCGAGTAATTGGCTTAGATGATCAGTAAAGGTATTGTACTGTTGGCTGATCTCACGAAATTCATCATAGGTAAAGTGGGGGAGTTTAGCTGCTAAGTTTGCATCTTGGCGGTTAATTTTTATTAAAGTATCACGCATTGCTGTAACTGGGCGCACGATCAGAAAGCGCATGTAAAAGAGTGTAAAGGCAAAGCCGGCAATAATAATCACCGTGAGTAACCAAAATAGGCTAGTGTCTGCGTCTTGCGTAGTTAGACTTTTATATAACCAAATCAAAGTAATAGCTTGGAAAAAAAATACAAAGCTAAGATTGCCAACAATCTTTCGGGTTAAAGTAAAAAAGAAGCTTTGTTCTATAAAGTTATAAATACGCATATACCCACTCATCAATTGCCCGCTCGGCTGTTGTATTGTTTTACTCAGTATCGTTCAAATTCACTTTAATTCAAGAATATAGGATGAACGGCAGCCATTTTTGATAACTACAGTGAGTTTAAAATCATTTTCGTGTTGCATGGGTAATTAGTAAAAATTCCGTCGACACCAAAACTCAGCATTAACTCAATATCTTCTTGTTTATCAACCGTGTATGCATAAACTTGTAAGCCGCGTTGTTTGGCATCCGCGACAAACTCATGGTTAATAAAGTTTTTATCAACATGAATACTAAACGCCTGTAAGCGTTGGGCAAATTCGGCATAGTTGATAGGAATGGAGCCCGTTAACGCGCCAATTTTTAGCCAAGGTAGTTTTTGTTTAAGCCACATTAATTGATGATGATCAAATGAAGAGACTAACAGCATATCCTGAGATAGTTTGTTATTAACGATATTTAACTCAATCAGCTCAACAAATTTATCCAACGAGAAAGTGTGTTTTAACTCAAGGTTTAAGAGCACTTTATTGGCTGTCCAATCAATAGTTTGCTGTAGGGTTGGGACAAATTCGCCATTGCCAGCATCAAAACATTGAATTTGCTCTCGGGTGAGTTTATTTATTTTGCCACGGCCGCTGGTGGTGCGATCTAGCCAAGTATCATGGATGATCATGTAATCATCCAAACAGCTTTGTACATCGACTTCAATACCATCGACTTCAATTTCGACTGCTGCGGTTATCGCACTCTGGGTATTTTCTGGATAAGTGCCACTGGCGCCGCGATGAGCAAAAACTTTTATCATAATGTGTGTTTCCGAGTAACTGACCATGTTTCGTAAAATGCTGCACTGATCACTAAAGCACCGCCAAGCAGGGTCTGTAGTGAAGGTTGTTCATGCAACAGCAAAAAAGCTAAAAATGTGCCGTATAAAGGCTGTAAACAAGAAATAAGTCCCGCTGTTGATGCTGATAAATACTGTAAACTTGCTGCAAATAAAGAGTGCGGAGTTGCAGTAAAAATTACGCCAGCGACGAGCAATAACCCTAGATCTTGGTTCGATATATTAATCACTGGTACTTCAATAAAAGCACATAATAACAAGCTAGCCACTAATGTTTGATAAAACATAGTTTGTGGCCCACCGTAGTGGCTAAAGTATCGCTTATGAACAATATTTCTAAATGCGAAAAAAAATGCTGAAATAACACCTGTTACCACGCCTAAGGTGACATCATTACCCATATCTGCATTTGGGGTCAGCAAATAGATCCCAGTTATTACTACACCTGCGCTGAGCAAATCGTTTACTTTGGGTTTACTACCATTAAAGAATGGTTCAATAAATACGGTGATCACAGGGTAGGTAAAAAATGCAATCATGCCAACCGCAATCCCAGCCATTTGCATACCAGCAAAGTAGGTGACCCAATGTATACCTACAGCAGCTCCTAACAACAAAGCAATTAAGTAATCTTTAGCACAGCTGAGTTTAATTGCTTTTTTTTGCCATAACAGCAATATCATAATAGCCAGACCCGCGATGGCTGCGCGGTACACGGTAATATCTAATGCGTTTAGATTTATTAATTTGGCAAATAGTGCTGTGCCACCAAAAAGTAATACCGCAATGTGTAAATAAACTAAACTTTGCTGTTGAGCCTGCATCTATGAACCTTTTTATTTTTTTAATACCAGCACTTTGCCTGTTATCAAAGAGCTTAGTGTCTAGGTGTTATGACTAGGTATTGTGTATCTTTATGTATGACAAAAGTCAGTTTTATTCATGACAATTTACACTACACTCACTCATCATTAAAAGGGATAGTTAAGTTATTAAAGGTAATAAACACCATAAATTTAATAACTAAGGAGTGATAAATTGATGAATATTGCAGCGTGGGTTAGTTTACTAATAGCAGGTATATTTGAGGTCGTGTGGGCGTTGTCTATGAAGCAATCCAATGGTTTCACTAAATTATGGCCAAGTGTGATTACTTTTTTAGCGATGTGGGTAAGTTTTGCATTTTTATCATTTGCTTTAAAGTCTTTACCTTTGGGTATTAGTTATGCTGTATGGGTAGGAATTGGTACTTTAGGAATAACGATTATGAGCTTTGTGTGGTTTAAAGAGCCATTATCTGCTTTTCAAATTGGTTGTATTATTTTGATTCTTATAGGTATTGTTGGTCTGAAAGTGCAAGGCAATTAAATTAAGGATGAGTATGCTACTTAATAAATTAACCCCAAAGACTAAAGCAAAATCCTTTTGGAGTTGGGGGCATTTACTTTTTTCGGTTTTTTATTTATTGCCTACCATTTTTAATTTTTCCCACTTAAGTACACTTAATATCAGTGCTACTTTAGGTTTTTATATAACATTTATTACACTGTATATTCAGGCTGTAAATAAAAAACAAGGGGAAGTAACGAAATTATTTATTGCGATGCTCTTAGTGTGTATTTTTGCAAGCTTTTTAACGACAGGTAGCTCTACATTATTTGGTTTTTCAGCTTTTATTGCCGGTTTTAGTTTTGCAAAATTATCTCGAGCGATGTCAGTTACAGGGGTCTTTATTGGTGTGGTGTTTAGTACTTATATTACAGATATTGATAACCCACAATATTTTTTAGGTGGCTCATTAATATTGAGTATTGCACTTTTTAGTTTTGGTGTCGCTACGCGTAAAGAGCATATTCATAAAATTCGTGAGCAAGAAAGTGCAAAACAATTAGAGCAATTAGCAGCTATTGCTGAGCGCGAGCGTATTGCTCGCGATTTACATGATATTCTAGGCCATTCTCTTTCAT
The DNA here is from genome assembly GCF_014163635.1 of Pseudoalteromonas sp. SR44-8. Lineage (NCBI taxonomy): Bacteria > Pseudomonadati > Pseudomonadota > Gammaproteobacteria > Alteromonadales > Pseudoalteromonadaceae > Pseudoalteromonas > Pseudoalteromonas sp. SR44-8. The sequence goes on along the minus strand of NZ_JACJDS010000017.1, from coordinate 35,522 downwards.
CTATTGCTTTAAAAGCAGAGCTTGCTAATAAATTAAATCAAGGTGAACGTTACACACAAGCAAATACTGAAATTGCCCAAGTTGCAGAGCTTGCAAGGCAGCTATTGAGTGATGTGAGAAGTGCTGTCAGTGATTTAAAACAGCTCAATCTTGCGAGTCAAATTTCACAATTAAAACAAAGGCTAATCGAGCAAGGTTTTGAGGCCGATTTTAACGTGAAGTTAAATGCGTTACCTGCGAAAGTAGAAGGCATAGCAAGTCTTATAATTAAGGAGGTTGTTACTAACTTACTACGCCATAGCAGCACCAAGAAATGTATAATTAGCATAACGCAAAATCAGCAGCAATTAATAATCAATGTGATTGATCATGCACCAGGCAGCTCAATAAAACCTGGAAATGGCTTAAATGGCATTAAAGAACGAGCAGAGCAGCTAGATGGTAAGGCTACATTTACCTGTGGGGATAACTTTAGTTTAAATGTGATGCTGCCTTTAACAGCGAAGGGTTTCTGATGATCAAGGTGTATTTAGTAGAAGATCAGGGGCTTGTGCGCGACGCAATCGCAGCATTATTAAGTCTAGATTTTAATATTGAGGTAATTGGTCAAGCAAGTAACGGGCAAGATGCATTAACAGCCATAAACATGCTAGACAGTAACTCTCTTCCTGATATTATTTTAACCGATATCGAAATGCCTAGCATGAACGGCATCGAACTCAGTGAGCAAATTGCATCAAAATACCCTGCTATAAAAATAGTTATTATGACCACCTTTTCGCGAGCAGGTTATATTAGGCGTTCTTTAAGTGCTGGCGTTAAGGGCTTTATTTTAAAAGAAGCCCCGAGCGATGAATTAATTAGCGCGCTTAAAAAAGTAATGCACGGGCAAAAGGTTATTGATCCTGAGCTTGCTATTAACGCATTAGATGATACTGATCCGCTGACAGATAAAGAACGAAAAGCATTACAACTCGCAAGTGAAGGGTTGAAAACAGCCGATATTGCCGCAAGGTTATACTTAAGCGAGGGCACGGTACGTAATTACTTATCAGACGCTATTGCTAAATTAAATGCCATAAACCGAGTAGATGCAGCGCGTATAGCCAAACAAAAAGGCTGGTTATAACGCCGTAATAAGCTGTTTAAAGCAAGTAAAAGCGCTTTCTTAAAAGTTTCATAGCTTTTGCCTGTCTCATTGATCGGTTATGGGTTAAAATAACATCATAACCAATTAACAAGATAGTGAATGTCAAACCAAGATCCTAATCTCAGTCGAGAACAAGAAAAGTACGAAAACCCTGTCCCAAGTCGTGAGTTTATACTTACTCATATAAAAGACCGTGCCAAGCCTGCTAATTTTCATCAATTATGTGAGGAGTTAGCGGTAAACGATGATGAGCGTCAAATTGCTTTTAAGCGTCGTTTACGTGCCATGGAGCGTGATGGTCAACTCTTCTTTAATAAATTTAAATGCTACGCCTTAATTGATGAAGCTGGGCTTGTTAAAGGCAAAGTAATCGGTCACCGTGACGGGTTTGGCTTTTTAGAAGTCGAAGGCGAAAGTAAAGACTGGTTTATTGCCAAGCATCAAATGAGTTCGGTGCTGCATGGCGACATAGTACTGGCTAAAGGCACCAAACGAGGCTCCGGCGGCAAGTGCGATGCGCGTATTATTAAAGTGCTGGCTGGCGAGCGAGCACCGATTGTTGGTCGCTATTTTGTTGAGCATGGCATAGCAGTGGTGGTGGCGGAAGATCCACGTATCACCCAAGATATTATTATTTTGCCGGGCAGTGAAAACGGCGCACGTCACAACCAAATGGTGCAAGTGCAAATTACCCAAAACCCTAACCGTAATATGAATGCGGTAGGGAAAATCATTGATGTACTGGGTGAGCATTTAGCCCCTGGTATGGAAATTGAAGTGGCACTGCGTAATCACGATATCCCGCATGTATGGCCAGAAGCGGTTGAAAAGCAGGTTGAACACTTAGGTGAGTTTGTCGAAGAAGGTGACAAGCAAAATCGAGTTGATTTACGTGATTTACCATTGGTTACGATTGATGGTGAAGATGCTCGCGATTTTGATGATGCGGTGTATTGTGAGCCTGTTGAATCGGGTGGTTGGCGGTTATGGGTTGCGATTGCTGATGTATCCCATTATGTCGCAATGAATACCCCACTTAATGCCGAGGCAATCGAACGTGGTAACTCAGTGTATTTCCCTGAGCAAGTTATTCCTATGCTGCCAAAAGTATTGTCCAATGGCTTGTGTTCATTAAATCCAAAAGTTGACCGTTTATGTATGGTCGCAGAAATGCTGGTATCGGCTGAAGGTAAATTATCAGGCTATCGTTTTTACGAAGCGGTGATGAATTCGCATGCTCGCTTAACCTACACCAAAGTAAACGCTATTTTACAAGGTGATGAGAAGTTACGTACTGAATACGCACCGGTCGTGCCACATTTAACTGATTTACAGCAAATGTATATGGCATTAAAAGCCGCCCGCCAAGAGCGCGGAGCGATTGAGTTTGAAACCCTTGAAACACGCTTTGTATTTAACGCTCAGCGTAAGATTGAATCAATAGTGCCGGTGCTGCGTAATGACGCCCACAAGCTGATTGAAGAATGTATGATTTTAGCCAATGTGTCTGCGGCTAAAATGCTTGAAAAACACGAAGCCAGCGCGCTTTATCGTGTTCATGCTGAACCAGATGGTGAAAAACTGGCTAACTTTAGACAGTTTTTATCAGAGTTGGGTATTGAATCAACACTCAGTGATGAGCCAACACCAAAAGAAATCACCCATGTGTTAGCCAAGCTTGGCGACCGCCCTGATGCTGAACTTATCCAAACTATGCTACTGCGTTCGATGAAGCAGGCAGTATATCAAGCTGAAAACATCGGTCACTTTGGTTTGTCATTAGGTGAATATGCACATTTCACCTCGCCAATTCGTCGTTACCCAGATTTAGTCGTACATCGTGCGATTAAAGGCATTTTGAAAGCCCAAGGTATGGTTACGTCAGGGGCGTATGTTTATAGTGACGAAGAAGTCGCGCAATTGGGCGAGCAGTGTTCGAATACGGAGCGTCGTGCAGATGATGCAACCCGTGAAGTAGCTGATTGGCTGAAATGTGAATACATGCAAGATCATGTGGGCGACGAATTTGAAGGAGTGATCTCATCGGTTACTAACTTTGGTTTATTTATTCGCTTAGCTGATTTACAAATTGATGGCCTTATCCATGTCACTAATTTAGGCGATGAGTATTTTCAATATGATGGCGCTAAACATTGCTTGATTGGTGAGCATTCTCGTAAAGTTTATCGTTTAGGCGATAAAGTCACTGTTCAGGTGGCATCGGTAAGCTTAGATGAGCGTCGCATCAATTTAACGCTCAGTGGCGATGTAGCACAAGACAGATACGCCCGTCGTCGTGGTGATGCAAAAGGGCATCAGCCGGCAAGTGTTCGTTCGCAGCTAAAACGTGGCAAAATACCAGGTAAAAAAGCTGACGCGAAAGAGCCTGGTGAACTTAGCGGTCGTTCTGAACAGGGAAAACCAAAGCCAAAAAAAAACAGTGCCAGTAGAGGTAAAAAGAAGCCTGCAGGAAAATCAGCGGATGCTGGCACTTCAACGACTGCAAAAAAACCAAAGAGAAAGGCCGTGAAAAAGCCGAAAAGACCCGGCAAAAATGCCCGTAAAAGTAAGAGTTCAGGAGCAAGTGATACGTGAGTAATGAATTAATTTTTGGCTTTCACTCTGTTGAAGCAATTTTCGCAAGTGAGCCTGAGCGTTTTATTGAAATTTATGCCCTAAAAGGACGTGATGATAAACGCTTATCTCCAATTATTGAAGAAGCGCGTAAATTTGGTATATCAGTGCAGTTTATGCAGCGTAAAGCGCTTGATAACAAATCAAAGGGTGAACAGCATCAAGGCATTATTGCTAATGTTATCGCAGCTCCTACTTTCAATGAAAAAGATTTAGATGCAATCATTGCGCGTGAAGAAACGCCATTTTTACTGGTTCTCGATGGCATAACAGATCCGCATAATTTAGGTGCTTGCTTACGTAGTGCAGACGCTGCCGGTGTTCACGCCATTATTGTGCCAAAAGATAAATCAGCAAAACTAAATGGCACAGCGCGTAAAGTTGCCTGTGGTGCAGCTGAGACAGTACCGCTGATCCAAGTGACTAACCTTGCGCGTACTTTACGTGAAATTAAAGATGCCGGTGTTTGGGTTGTTGGTACTGCTGGCGAAACCGATGTTCATGTATTTGATGCCAATCTAACTGGCCCTATGGCGATTGTTATGGGCGCAGAAGGTGAAGGTATGCGCCGCTTAACGCGCGAACATTGTGATGTGTTAGTTAAAATCCCAATGGCGGGCACTGTTTCAAGCTTAAACGTATCTGTAGCAACAGGTATTTGTTTATTTGAAGTACTGCGTCAGAGAAATACGACACAGCCATAAAAGAAAAGCTTTAAGCTTGTAGCCGTCAGTTTAGAGATAAAATTTGAAACCATGCTTGACTTAATAAGCATGGTTTTTCTTTTTGAGCGGATAGCTGATTTTTCAACTTACCACTTAAAGCTAAAAACCTACTTGCTTAATTTTCCGACTAAGCGTAAAATGCGCGCTCATTTCGGCCTATTTAATATTAATTCCTTGCCTTAAACCGACCGGCTGAAACGGTAGAAGGCTCTATTAACCGTAAGGAATATCCATGCGTCATTACGAAATCGTATTCATGGTTCACCCAGATCAGAGTGAGCAAGTTTCTGGTATGATCGAACGTTATACTGGTTCTATCACTGAAGCTGGTGGTGTTATCCACCGTCTTGAAGACTGGGGCCGCCGTCAACTGGCATACCCAATCAACAAGCTTCATAAAGCTCATTATGTTCTTATGAACGTTGAAGCACCTACTGAAGTAATCAGCGAGCTAGAAACTACTTTCCGCTACAACGATGCAGTGCTTCGTAACTTAGTTATGCGTACTAAAGACGCTGTAACTGAAGCATCTCCTCTTGTAAGAGAAGAGAAGAAAGAAGCACCAGCTGCTTAATTGTTTTGAGTCCAAGCATGGCACTTGATCAGCGATAATTTTAAGGTAAACCATATGGTCAGTCCTTTTATGAATCAGCTGGTTATTTCTGGGGTTGTTTGTAAAACACCTAAGTTTAGCCAAAGCCCTGCTGGTATCCCGCATTGTATTTTTGTTGTAGAACACAAATCAATGCAAATTGAAGCAGATCTTAACCGTAATAGTTATGTACGGCTTCAAGTGGTTGCTAGTGGTAAGCAAATGCAACAACAGACTCAACATTTGCACGTTGGGCAGGCATTGCAAGTGAGCGGTTTTTTAAATCGTCACGAAGGTCGTAACGGCCTTAGCCAATTGGTTTTGCATGCTCAGCATATAGAAAGAATTATTTGAGGAATTTATCTCATGGCACGTTATTTCAGACGTCGTAAGTTCTGCCGCTTTAAAGCGGAAGGCGTACAACAAATCGATTATAAAGATCTAGCTACTCTTAGAAACTATGTTACAGAAAGTGGCAAAATCGTACCTAGCCGTATTACAGGTACTAGCGCTAAATACCAGCGCCAGCTAGCAACTGCTATCAAGCGTGCTCGCTACTTAGCCCTTCTTCCATACACTGACTTACATAAGTAAGCAGCGGATTAACACGTTTTTAAAAGGTGTAGAAACATGCAAGTTATTCTACTAGATAAGATCGCTAACCTAGGTGGCCTAGGTGACCAGGTTGTAGTTAAATCTGGCTTCGCACGTAACTTCCTTTTCCCACAAGGTAAGGCAGTTCCTGCAACTAAAGCTAACGTTGAAACTTTTGACGCACGTCGTGCTGAGCTTGAAGCGAAAATCGCTGACCAGCTTGTTGCTGCACAAGCACGCGCTGATAAGCTTGAAGCATTAGCTGAAGTTACATTAGTATCTAAAGCCGGTGACGAAGGTAAGTTATTCGGTTCTATCGGTACTCGCGACATCGCTGACGCTATCTCAGCTGTTGGTGTTGAAGTTGCTAAGTCAGAAGTTCGTTTACCTCTAGGTACTATCCGTGAGACTGGCGAATTTGACGTATCAATCGCAGTTCATTCAGAAGTAACGGCTACTATCAAAGTAATCGTAATCGCTGAAGCTTAATTTCTAATTAAGCGAAAAAAGCCGTGCTGAAAAGCACGGCTTTTTTGTTTATTATTCTCACACATATCACTAGCTAGCATATCATTTCCCACATAAATATTGATTAAAGTCCCTTTTTTAGGTTTTTTATCTGGTATAGTTTGATTTAAAATAAAAACTAATTATTTATACCTATTAAAATGTAGCTGCATTGTAATTAGGTTACAGATTATTGACAGTGACAGCGTTGTCACTGTATATTGTTTGTGCACTGGGCATAGTGTTAAGGATGTTTAAATTGAAAGAGCAGATGATAAAAAATGCGAAGCTTTCTTCTGGTTTCACATTAATCGAGTTATTAATAGTCGTTGCCATTCTAGGCATATTATACAGTGTAGCTATGCCTTCATATATTGAGCATATGGAGCGTAGTCGCCGTGCCGATATTCAACAAGTAATGTTGCAACATGGTGCAGTATTAGAGCGTATTTATTCGCGTAATGGTGGTTATCCAAATGCTTTTGATACGGCAAAAAATACAGATTTTTATACTTTTACTTATACAGCGCTAAACCGCGTTAGTGGCGCTGCAGCTGATGCTAATTTTAAAAGTCGTGCTTTTACATTAACTGCAACCCCAAAAATCGGTTCTGCCCAAGCAGGAGATCGCTGTGGTGCATTAGTGATTAAGCATGATGGCACACAATCAGCTGATGCTAATAGTTGCTGGGAGTAACAATGACTAGAACAGCCGGTTTTACATTAGTGGAGTTGATGATTGTGGTTGGGATCGTTGCGATTATGGCGGTATTAGCGTTTCCTTCTTTTAGCCAGCAAATCATGCAAGATCGGGTTGTTACCACCGCAAATCAGCTCAATAGTGTGTATAAATATGCGCGCAGTGAGGCGGTAAAACGTAATCGTGAGATTAAGCTAGTGGTAAGTGGTGATAAATGGCAGGTAACAGCAGCTGTTGATGGTGTTGATACAGTATTAAAAGAATTCGTCATCCAACATCATGGTGTAACAGTTGGTTTAGTTGATCGTACCGTGTGGTCAAGTGGCGAAATCTCTGCGGCGAGCGAGATTTTAATTAAAGATGACAATGATAAAACGGTAGATTATTACTTGTGCATTTTAAAAAGCGGCCAAAATTGGTTAGCTGAAAAATCAGTGGCATGTGCATAATGATTAAACAAAGTGGCTTTTCATTATTAGAAGTGATGCTGTCAGTTGTTATCGCCGGTATTGCTTTATTAGGGTTGGCAGCAGCTCAGCTCAAATCGCTACAATATGCCACTAACAGTTTTAATTACACTGTATCGCTGGTGCAAGGGCAAAATACTTTAGAGCGTATTTGGCCTCGCTTGTGTGAGTTACAAACGACGAATCCAGCTTTATTCACGGATGCTAACTTTCGTGCCTCTTTAGACCCGCAAATCAATGATTATCAGCTGAGCTTACCTGCGGCGTATGCGCATGATATGCAAATCACAGTTTCATGGGCTGATGAGCGGATCAAGCAACAAGACCCTGCTCAATTAGAAAATCAAATTACCTTAAATGCTAGTTACCCTGAGCTACCAGTTGGGTGTATTTGATGATGGCAATTTATCGTCCGCGAGGTTATACCCTTGTAGAACTGATGGTGGCTCTAGCCGCTGGTTCATTCCTACTAGCTGGAGTTAGCCTTTCATACTCAGCTATTAAAGGCACTATTTCAGTTAGTAAAGAGCTTGAAAATGCGCAAGAAGTAATACGTTACACAAGTAAGGTTTTTACGCGTAGCATTAAACAAACACCAAGCGCACCTTTGGTTGCAGCAGATGGCTCGGCAATTACTGTTACTCAGCCAGCTGGGGTTATCACCTGTAATGGCAGTGTATCAACAGCTGATATAAATGAAGTTTATAGCCTAGTAGGCAATAATTTAATGTGTACATTAGGAGCAGCTCCAGCAGAGCGGTTATTGACGGGAGTCGCCCGGTTGAGTTTTGCAATTGATAATAACATTGTCACTATTAATGTTGGCCCAGATAATTTACCTGCGCAATTTGGAAACACTATTGCCATTGATATTGCGGTCTCTAATGTTATTTTAAACAATGCTTTTGGTGGTGTGTAATGGCTAAAAAACAAAGTGGTTTTACGCTTGTAACAGTACTTATCCTCACCAGTATGGCGAGTATTGTGGTACTTAATTCATTGCGTGAAAATATTATTCAAGAGCGTATGAGTGGCAATTTTCAAAAGAAAATAAATAGCCGTTTACTCGCTGAAAAAGGTGTTTTCGAAGAAGCTAAGTTATTACAGCAAGCTTTTTCAGATGATAAAACCTTAGATATCGATGGCTTGATCGCAGCGACAGGCACAGCATCAGGCCGCGGTTTGATTGGCGAAGATGCAACTTATAATGCCAGTATTAGTAAAAATGCTGCTGGAGAGCTAGAAATCATAAGCTTGGGTGAGCGTTATGGTGGTGATGCACAAAGTAATTTAGTCGCACGGTTTGGATTTACGCCAGGTAAAGGAGGCTCTGTTTTTGAGAACGCAATTGTGGGCTGTGAAGGGGTGTCACTCAGTGCCAGTGGTCGAATTGATAGCTATGACTCAAGTAAAGGGGATTACGATCCTGACAAGGCTGAGGCTGGCGCTGTCATAGGCACGGTTTATAAAGATAAGGATGTTACATTATCAGGTGCTTCAACTATTTGGGGGAGTGTTCATGCGACTGGCAGTATTACTTTTTCCGGCTCATCTCCAATCACAGGCACATTGCGTGCAAATAACCATATTACAATTGATTCGAATTTTACAGTATCGACTGATCCTGTTTTACCCGATGGTTTTCCACTTGATACAGCTGTAGGCGGAGATGTTTTATCGGCGGGAGGGGTTACCTGGAAGCAAGGAAAAATATTAGGCGTAGTTAGAGCAAATAAAGATCTTAACTTCCCTAATAACAGTGCGAGTACTGTGCTAGAAAATAGAAATAATGACGGCTTAGACGTTTTATATGGCGGCAAATTAAATGCAAAAGATTTAGCACCACACCTTGAACAAGGTGGTATTCCTTACTCAGATCCACGTTATAATGTATCACCAAATGTTGAGTTGGTACCTTTTCAAGATCCTGATAATTTTACAGCAGGGCAAACACAGTGCGATTCAATAAATATAACAACGGTTGTTGATGGCCTGGTTGATCCTAGCGCCGAAAATATTATTGTGAAACACGGTAGTTCAACACTAGTCTCTGATAAGCCAGAAACACGTGTTATCTACGAGTTAACGCCTGAGATAGCTCAGTCTAAGATTGAAAATCAAGGTGATTATGTATGGGAAAAGTGGTTAGGCGCACGTCCTGCGACACTTAATTATACGTTAAACACAATTGAGAACGTTGTTGATGTAAAAGTATTAAAAGCAGGTAACTTCTCATTAAATAATGGCATTTTAAAAGTCGCGGGTGGTGATGTAACCTTGATAGTAAATGGTCACTTCATGATGGAAGGCGCTTCAGAGATCCATATAGCACAAGGCAGCAGCTTAAGCCTTTATGTCAACGGTAAAGTAAAATTGAAAGCGTCTCCAGGGTCGATCACAATGAAGCATGGGTTAACCAAAACTGGTAAACCGGTATTCAGTATTTATTCCAGCAATGAACAAGCCAATGGTATTGATATTGATGCTGATGCTAATTTGTATGCAGCCATCTATGCGCCAAAGACTGATGTTAAAGTCGTCGCTAATGGTGGTTTCAGTGGCTCAATTCGGGGCAAAACGGTTTCAGCGTCTGGCAAAGGTGGTATTCACCATGATTCAAATCTAGCAAATATAAGTAGTGGTGGGGGCAGCGCGTCTGACGGCAAATTAGTTTTCCTTGGCTGGTCATATAAAGTACCGGAAAAAACCACTGAAGGGCCCGAAGAAGATCCCCCAGAAGCAACGTTATAAAACCACTTGATAAAACGGCTAGCTGATAAGTTAGCCGTTTTTTGTTAAAAATAATTTCATGTCATTTAAACCTTTTCACTTACACCTCACGTCTAACTATTCAAGAAACTTAAAATTCTGAAAGATCGTATTTCCTGAGTGCTTAGGTATACTCATTTCATAATAATAATCATAAAGGGACAACATCAACGATGTTGATAGATGCAAAACATGCTTTTACACAGCTAAGCGAAGATGCACTTATTACCCGTGTAAAAAGCGGTGATCAAAATGCTTATGCTGCACTTTATGAATTACATGTAAAGCGGGTTTATGGATTGTGCTTACGGTTACTCGCAGATCGCGAACATGCCGAAGATGCAACTCAAGAAGTATTTGTGCAGCTGTGGCATAAAATCGCTAGCTTTGAAGGACAGTCACAGTTTTCAACTTGGCTGCACAGTGTCACCAGTAATATTGCGATTAGCTATTTACGTAAACATAAGAATTGGTTGCAAAAAGTAGTGAGCTTCGAGCAAAGCGGTATGGATGAACAAAGCGCAACAGATTGCCAAGGTCTAAATGGACTCGACAAGTTAGTATTACGACTACCTGAGCGAGCTCGTATGGTATTTGTGCTGCACGCCATTGAAGGTTATCGCCATGAAGAGATTGCCACTATGTTAGGAATGGCAGTGGGTTCTAGTAAGTCGCAATTTCATCGCGCCCGTCAGTTATTAAAAGAGTGGTATGAAAATGAGTAAGCCTAATTTTGAAACATTTTTAGCTGAGTCAATCAATAACACTGAGTCAGAGATCTCACCACAAAAAGATTTATGGCCAGGTATCGAAAAAGCATTAACGCATGCTCCTCAGGCGCAAGGTAAAGCTGCGCTGTGGCCTAAATTAGCGGGTGTGGCAGCATGCTCAGTGGCGGCTTTATTAACCGTGCAGTTGCTGTTTTCCGGCTCTGAGCCTGCGACAAGTGTGGTGATGAGTGACTATTTTACCCAGCAAAAACAAACCTTGTTGGTGCAATATCAAAATCAGCCTGCATTGACAGATAACTGGCAACAGCAATTAACAGAATTAGAGGACGCTGAGCGGGCAATAAAGCAAGCCCTCGACAATGAGCCTGAGAATCCAGCGTTATTAAAAATGCTAGCACAGGTTTATCAGCAGCAATTAGATCTAATCAATAAGGTGCATGCACCGAAGTGGCAACAAATTTAGGAGTATCAACCATGAAAACATTACTATTAGCACTAACTTTATTGCCGTTTTTCGCCTCTGCTGGTGAGAAAATCAATGAACAAATTGAGGTGCCCGCTAATAAGCGTATTTTTATAGATAACCAACGCGGTGATGTACGTATTGAGGGTTGGGATAAATCACAATTACAGATCACCGGTGAGCTTGATGATAAAGCACAAGGGTATCGTTTAGAAGTGGCAGGAGATCGTATCGAATTTATCGTTAAAATGCCGCGTAACAATAATAACGGTTGGAATAGTGGCGATGGTTCTCAATTAGTTATTTATATGCCAAAGAGCAGCGAACTTGAATTTACCGGTGTTAACGCCACTATCAGTGCTAAAAATTTGATCGCCGGGGCTGATATTGATGTCGTTAATGGTGATATTAACTTAAAAAACATCAGTGGCAATATTAGTGTGGATACCGTTAATGGTGATGTCAGTGCGATAGGCTTAAAAGGTGATATACGCTATGAAACCGTAAACGGCGAAATTAATGACAAAGACTCACAAGGCACGCTGCGCTTTACTGCTGTCAATGGTGATATTAAATCCAAAACAGCAGCTCAAGAAGTTCGCTTAGAGAATGTTAATGGCGATATTGACTTTGCTTTTCAGGCATTAAAAAGCTTACGTATTAGCACGGTAAATGGTGAGAGTGAAATACATATTAATGAGTTACTCAAAGGTGCGCAAATTACTTATGAATCTGTTAGTGGCGATGCCGATTTTTATTTCCCGACGGATGTTTCTGCGCGGTTTGAAATTGAAGCGCATGCCAATGGTAAAATTATTAATGAGTTGAGTGACGATAAAGTTAAAAAAGCGAAATATGGGCCATCAAGTGAATTGGAGTTTGCGGTTAATGGTGGTGATGCTGATATTGAAATAGACACTATCAGTGGGCGCATAGAATTACGTAAGCAAAAGTAATCTCCCATAGCAAAGTAGGAAAAGAAATCCTGCTTTGCTCTTTGCACAACGTAGCCAAGTAGATAGAATAGAGGCCATTCATTGTTAGTATTGCGAAGTTATGGCTAAACCAGATAAACAAGTCGACACTCTTAAAGTTCCTCCTCATTCCATTGAAGCAGAGCAATCTGTTTTAGGTGGCTTAATGCTTGATAATCAAGCCTTTGACCGTGTTGCCGAGTTGGTCGTTTCGCAAGATTTCTATACACGTACCCATAAGCTTATTTTTGAAGCCATGGTCGAGCTTGCTGAAATAGGCGATCCAATCGATTTGATCACCATATCAGAGAGCTTAGAGAAAAAGAATTTACTCAGTGGTATCGGTGGTTTTGCTTATTTAGCTGAAATTGCTAAAAATACGCCAAGTGCGGCGAACATCGACGCCTATGCGAATATCGTACGCGAACGTGCTGTGGTACGTGAAATGATTGGCGTTGCCAATGAAATAGCCGAAGCAGGTTTCAATCCGGAAGGGCGCACCAGCCACGATTTACTCGACTTTGCAGAGAGTAAAGTGTTTAAAATTGCTGAGCAGCGGACAAAAAGTAACGATGGTCCGCAAAGTATTCACAGCATCTTAGAAAAAACAGTCGATAAAATCGAAGAGTTGTACCAGTCGCCACAAGATGGTGTGACGGGGGTAAGTACTGGTTATGCCGATCTAGATAAAATGACCACTGGTTTGCAGCCATCAGATTTAATCATTGTGGCCGCCCGTCCGTCGATGGGTAAAACCACATTTGCGATGAACTTAGCTGAACATGCCGCAATGACACAAGATAAGCCTGTGCTTATTTACTCATTAGAAATGCCCTCGGAGCAGATTATGATGAGGATGTTGGCATCCCTTGGTCGAATTAATCAGACCAAAGTGCGCACCGGTCAATTGGATGATGACGATTGGGCGCGTCTTTCATCAACCATGGGGCTACTGATGGAAAAAGGAAAGATGTATGTTGATGATGCATCAGGTCTAACTCCAACAGATGTTCGCTCACGTGCGCGTCGTATAGCTCGTGATCACGGTGGGATAAGTATGATCATGGTCGATTACTTGCAGCTAATGCGCGTTCCCAGCCTCTCTGATAACCGTACTTTAGAAATTGCTGAAATCTCACGGTCACTTAAATCATTAGCAAAAGAACTCCAATGCCCAGTCGTAGCACTGTCGCAGCTAAACCGTACTCTAGAGCAGCGTGCCGATAAACGCCCAATTAACTCCGACTTACGTGAATCAGGCTCTATCGAGCAGGATGCCGATTTAATCATGTTTATCTACCGCGACGAAGTATATAACGAAGACAGTACTGAGAAAGGGATTGCTGAAATTATCATAGGTAAACAACGTAATGGTCCAATTGGTAAAGTACGTTTAACTTTCCAAGGTCAGTTCTCGCGTTTTGATAATTACGCCGGACCTGCGGTAGACGACGATTACTGATGCGTTTAGCTATTGCCGAAATTAACTTACAAGCACTTGCTCATAATTTAGCGCAAGTGCGACAGTTTGCGCCTAATAGTAAAGTTATGGCGGTATTAAAAGCCAATGCTTATGGCCATGGTTTAGTGAAAATAGCGCAGCATCTTAATGATGCTGACGCATTTGCAGTGGCACGAATAGATGAAGCTCTAGCACTGCGGGCGGGTGGGCTGACCAAGCCTATTGTGTTGCTGGAAGGTTTTTTCCATCAAGATGATTTGCCGATTTTATTAGCCAATAACTTTCAAACCATTATCCATGATGAAAATCAGCTCAGGGCACTTGAAAATGCAAAGCTCGATGAACCAATCAGTTGCTGGTTAAAAATCAATACCGGTATGCATCGTTTAGGGATTGCACCAACGCAGTTGAATGATTTTTATCAGCGCTTGCAAGCGACGAATAACGCTAAAGATACAATCAATTTAATGACGCATTTTTCCAGTGCCGATGATGTTAATGATCCCAAAACAGCTGAGCAAATTGCTTTGTTTGATTCATTAGTGCAAGGCAAACAACAAGCACATTGTTTAGCAAATTCGGCTGGTATTATTGCTTGGCCTGCAGGTCATGGCGACTGGGTACGTCCAGGCTTGATGATGTATGGTGTATCACCAATGCTTAACACTTCTGGCAAAGACCATCAGCTGAAGCCAGTGATGCGCTTAACCACTAAGGTCATTGCAATTCGCGATGTTGATGCCGCGCAAGGTGTTGGTTATGGTGGTTGTTGGCAAAGTGCTCAGCCGACTAAGCTTGCAGTGGTGGCCATGGGCTATGGTGATGGTTATCCGCGCCATGCTAGACATGGCACACCTGTAGTGATTGCTGGCAAACGTTATGGTATTGCTGGCAACATCTCTATGGATATGATCAGTGTTGATATTGGTGCAAATGCTGATGGCATCAAAGTCGGCGATGAGGTGGTGATGTGGGGCCCAGAATTACCCGTTGAAGAAATCGCCCAATGTGCCACGACAATCCCTTACGAGTTAGTCTGTAATATTACCCCACGGGTAAGCTATGAATATTTAGAGTAATGCTAAGCGTTACTCTTTGATAAAATACACATCGCTAAAACCCATGCGAGCAAACTCTTCATCACGAAAATTACGCACTGCCGCAGAACCTTTTGAAGTCATAGCAATTTGCTGTTCCATCTTTAAGTAATTTGTTAAATCAATCCCTTCAGCCGCGGCAATAGCCTGATACATATCGCGATATTTATCTTTTGCAAAATTAATTTCGCGAGGCTGATTTTTAAATTTGTACGTAATGCGTCGTGCCATGAGTCACCCATAAAATAATTTAATTGCGTTAATTTTACACCTTCTTCGACATCCGCTCTACCTTTGAATGACTTGTAGCTTAGCTCAAGTTACAATAACGGACATATTTTTAAATAAACCAAGGAATTGTCATGAAATTATCTGTAGAGATCAGTAAGTACCCACTTCATCAAGATTATATCCCATTTATTAAGGGGTTTATTGATCGCTTAAATGAATATGACGATTTAAAAGTAATAACAAATACCTTGTCGACGCAAATTTTTGGGGATTACGATTTAGTAATGTCAGTGCTTAGTACAGAGATAAAACGTTCATACGAAGAGTTTGGCAAAGCTATTTTTGTTTGTAAATTCCTCAATGGTGATCTCTCTCCCCAATAGCAGCTAAAGCCTTAGTGGATCAATTATGGAATTTATTACAGAAACTCTCGCAGGGTTTACTGCAATGTCGCACTGGGAATATATCGCAGTGGCGCTCTCTATGGCATATTTGCTATTAGCAATAAAAGAAAATCTGTGGTGTTGGCCTGCGGCATTTTTTAGCACCCTTATTTATACCATAATGTATTGGAATGGTGCTTTATTAATGGAATCGCTATTGCATTTTTACTATATGTATATGGCGGTTTATGGGTGGGTAATATGGCGAAAAGGCGACGCTAATAAACATCAATTAGTGATTACCTCATGGTGCTTGCATCAACACTTATTCATTATTATTGCGACTTCGATTGTGGCATTAATATTTGGTTATGTGATGAACAATCACACCCATGCAGACTTTGCTTATTTAGATAGTTTTACAACCTGTTTTGCTGTTGTTACAACGTATTTAGTTGCGAAAAAAGTACTGGAAAATTGGCTGTATTGGATTGTAATTGATGCGGCTTCGATGTATTTGTATTACGAGAAAGGCTACTACCCAACATTAGCGCTGTTTATTTTTTACACCATAATGGCAGCATGGGGGTTTAAAACCTGGTATGAAGAGTATGAGCAAAATCAAGCTAAGCCTTTGGCGCAATTATAAGAAGCAGTATGACAGGTAAAGAAATTAGCGGCATTTTTGCCGCTTTTGATCCACAACTAAAGGTATTGAGCAATGAGCGGCTATTTAGCGGTTTAAGTAACGATAACTTTTTAGTGCGTACTGCACAGCAGGCTTTTTTATTAAAGTGCTATCGCGAGCATTGGCCAGTGCAGGGCTTGGCAGCACAAACTGTATTTGCGCAGCAGCAGGTATGCCCCAAACCACTGTGGACTGATGAAGTTAACAAGCTGGCGATTTTTGAATACCTAGAGGGGAATATTGCACAAGGGGATTACACTTTAGAGTTGCTGCAAAAGTTGATTGCTTTTCATTGCCATGATGTTGTTACTGAGGCGATGGATATAAAGTATGAGCTGGATTTTTATAAACAAACTCGCTTATATCAGCAATATCAAGCAAGCGTTGAGGATGCATTAAAGCAAATCGCGTTATTACCCCGTGATGAAGGTTTTTGCCATAATGATTTAGTAAAAGAAAATATTATTGTGAATAGCCAAGGCATGTTTTTAATTGATTTTGAGTACGCTAAAAGTAATGACGTATACTTCGATTTAGCAGCACTGACTGTTAGCTTTGCGTTGAATGATAAGCAAAAAAATAGCTTGCTTTCAAACTACCAACAGCAATTGCCTGCTATTCAAAAATTTCACTATTCACTGCAAAAGCTTGAATGCTATCAGTTGGTGTTTTTAGTGTTGTGTATTTGTTGGTATAGCGCACGCTCAGTCGATAATAAAGTGACTGAGTTGCGTACGCAGTTGGATTGTTTGATTAGCTCAATGGAGCATCGTTAAAGACCACCAAAACGCGCCGCAAGTTCTTTGTATTTTGCAACTTCATCTGCATCAAATAGTGGTTCGCCGTTTTCATCAACAGATTTCGATATTAATAAACTTTCCCGGGCAAGACGCTTTACACGTTCAACTTTAACCCCTAAAAACTCCGCTACTTGCTCGGTTGACATTAAACTCATAGATACTTCCTCATGTTAAACCTTTTACAAGCGCCTTAAAAAGTCGTTAAACGGGCATTTATATGTTGCAAAATGGTTAGTGATTTTTATTAAGTATAATTTAATAGCTGTTTTTTGCTTGCTTGTGAAGTAATTTATTATAATTTGCTGAATTATTAAGCATCTAAGCGATAGAAGCTAGCATTTAATTGCATATGCCTTTATTATTGCTCGGCCTAAGCACTGATATCGCGAGTTGGTGTGGTGGCACAAATGTGCTCTCGTGGTGAAATGGATATCACGTGGCCCTCCGGAGGCTGAGTTGTAGGTTCGATCCCTACCGAGAGCGCCATTTGCAATAATGCCAAGCCTTTCATCAAAGGCAATCAATAATAATTCTCTATCTTACTCCACTGTGTTTGCCCTCAATCACACTCTTTTAGTACTCATGATGTAAATAAACCCCTACTAATATTTTGAATTAAATAAATTGCACAAGTGGTAAAACTGACAACTGGGCTATACTCATAATTCATTATCTTAGGGAATTGTATTATGCACTACAGCTCGCCTCCATTAAAAATGGGGGGATTACAGTTTCATGTCCTTTTGCATACTAAGTAAGTCGAGCACAGTTGTTATTAGGCAATGCCTGTGAGTGTTGTGTTAAATGAGCTCTTTAGCAAAGGGTACTCTGGAGATTGAATGAATATTAAAACCCGTATTCTGGTGTTTGTCATTTTGTTTGAGATATTGGCTTATTCAACCCTACAGTTATTCAACACGCTAATTTACAAAGAATCTTTGGATGAATTTAAGCAAAATGAAATTCAGGCTGTGTTTAATGGCACTATTTCCCGTATCAATCATCTTACAGAACAAATGCAAGGTCATGCGATCGATCTGGCTCTAAGTGGTGAACAGTTATACTTTCTGCGTCATCAAAAATCTACTCCCATGGCTGATATCAAGGAACTGGCTCAGCGCACGTTACAAAACAAGTTTACTAGTTTTGAGCAAGCTATGGGCGGAGGGCTTTGGTATCAACCGCAGGTACTGGATGAGCAGTATCGTTATTTTGGCCCATATGTATATAAAGAAAATAAACAGCTGCAATTTACGTGGGATCTCAATACACCACAGTACGATTATTTTTCTCAGGATTGGTACCAGCTTGCTGTACAGCAAGGGTGGGGATTAAACCAATCAAGCTATCGTCCTATATTTTGGACTAACCCTTATTACGATGATGCAGGCTCATTCTCGTTGATGATGACCATAGATGCGGTGATGCTTGACGATAACCGCAGTCCGATTGGTATGGCGACGCTCGACTGGTCTTTAGCTGAGTTAAGTGAGTTTTTAGTCAGCATTAAAGTGACCGAAAATGCACAATCATTTTTATTTCACCGGGATTCTGAGTTAATTATTGGCTTTACAGACAAGCCTCAAACGGTACAGCAGTTGACCGATGACTTTCCTTGGGCGGCAACATTAGTAGCTCAAAGTCGGTTAAGTAAGGTCAATAGCTTTGGGTTTGAGCAGCTAGCAATTGAAGATAAGTATATTTTTTATCAGCTTAGTGAGAGCGGTTTTATCTTTGGCTCATTAGTTCCTAAAAATGATTTAAGTAAACAAGTTGATAAAGTGTCTTCTTGGGCTTTAATCACAGGCAGTGGCATAGGGCTCGGCTTTATTATACTGATGATTTTTATCCTCAAAGCTTTGTTTAGCCCTTTTGATCAGGTATTAAATATCATAAAAAGCTCTATTCGTTATGGTAGTAATAAGCAAGTTAATCTACTGCCAGTTGAGTATGCTAAACGCAATGAGTTTACCCCAATTATTACTGCTTTAAATGATGTGTACTTACAAGTAAAAAGCTACGTCAGTGAGATTGAAGATGCGAATACCAAGTTGATGTCTTCACAGCAACAAGTAAAACAGTTAAATGCGGTACTTGAGCGTAAAGTGGCTCTGCGTACTGCTGAGCTTGAGACTAAGACCAAAGAAGCAACATTATCGCTGGAACAGCTAAAACGTACTCAGCAACAGTTAATTGAAAATGAAAAGCATGCGTCGTTAGGACGATTAGTTGCTGGAGTTGCTCATCAAATAAATACCCCATTGGGCATTTGCGTCACGGCTGCATCAGTACTGGAAAGCACCTCGAAAACTATTCATGGCAAAGCGGCTGCGGGTAACATGTCGAGAGAGGAGTTTAATCAGGCCTATGATCATATAATACAAAGCACAGAGTTATTGAGCGTTAATCTCCACAGAGCTACAAATCTAATCAATAACTTTAAACAAGTTGCGGTAGACAACGATACACAGGAAAATCGCTGGTTTAACTTAGGTGAGTATATCGATAATATTCTGCTGTCAATCCACTCACGTGTTGACCAAACCCCTCATAAAGTTAAATGCCAATACCAGCAAGAAATTCGTTTTTTTGCCTCACCAAGTGCATTCTCGCAAATTTTAGGGCAGCTAGTGGAAAATGCCTTAGTTTACGCTTTTGATGATTCAACGCCTGGGGAGGTGAACATTAAAGTGAGTAAACATGATGAACAACTTCAGCTGATAATCAGCGATAATGGTAAAGGCATGCCAGAAGATGTCCGCAAGCAAGTATTTGACCCGTTCTTTTCTACGAATAACGCACAACTGAGCTTAGGTTTGGGGTTGCACATTGTTTATAATTTAGTAATACATAAACTAGCCGGTACGATAGAGTGCCAGAGTCAATTAGGTACTGGCACTACTTTTATCATTACTATACCAATCAATGTAATTGAACAACCGTGAGTATTTTTAAA
Source organism: Pseudoalteromonas sp. SR44-8 (assembly GCF_014163635.1). Taxonomy (NCBI): domain Bacteria; kingdom Pseudomonadati; phylum Pseudomonadota; class Gammaproteobacteria; order Alteromonadales; family Pseudoalteromonadaceae; genus Pseudoalteromonas; species Pseudoalteromonas sp. SR44-8. Next base: position 15,599 of record NZ_JACJDS010000017.1, on the reverse strand, counting down.
GCCACTTTTTATTTTTGAAGTAAACGCCGATGGCACCGGTGATCACGACTAAAAATATAACAAAAAAACTAAATGCGTAAGGGCTCTCTGTACCAGGGATACCGCCTACATTTACGCCAAGTAAACCGGTTAAAAATCCTAGCGGTAAAAACAGTGCCGCAACCACCGACATCACATACATACGCTGATTTAATTGTTCAGAAACCTGATTAGTAATGGTTTGTTGAATAATTTGCGCACGTTCAATAGAGCTGTCTAATTCTTCAATAAAGCGGATCAGTAGATTGGTGGTTTCGTTTAACTTGGCTTTGTCGTTTTCACTAAGCCAGCTGTATTTGTTTGCCATTAAAGTACTGAGCGCTTCTTTTTGTGGCCTTAAGTAGCGTTTTAAACCAATTGATTGACGGCGTAACTGCGACAGTCCTTGGTTATCAAAGCGCTTGGTCGGCTCGTCAATTTCATCTTCAAAAATATCGAGAGTGTCATCTAAACCATCAATTACCCCTTGCATACGTGAGGTAAGATTTTGTGTAAGTTGGCAAACTAATTCAGAAATGCTAACTGGCCCAGTTTTTTCTTCCAGTGCAGCTAAAATATCTTGGACTGAAAGTAAACGGCGTTTTCGGGTAGTGACCACTACATTTTCATTGATAAATAAACGAATTGAGACCATGTCTTCAGGGCTCTGCGCAGGATTTAAATTCACGCCTCGTAAAAACAACATACAACCGTTAGTTACTTTGGTGATACGAGGGCGTGTTTCATCGGCTGTTAATGATGCAAGTTCATAATCAGTCAACAATTCACTGTTTTGTAACCAATCTATGGCTTCACTTTGGCTATAATCAAGATGAACCCACAATTTACCTTGCTCAGGCTGCCAGTTATGTAGGTCTGCGCTATTATCAATTGTGCGTGCGCCGCCTTGTTCATCAAGTATAAGTGCGTGTAGTAAACCATTGAACATAGTAAATTCTCATTAATCCTGTATGTTAATATAGTTGACTATTGAGTGACTTAGGTCAATTAAATTAGCTTATCATTTGGATAAAATTATTTCATTTGTGTTTTTATCCGTGTAGCGTATAAGACAGTTTTTTATTAAAGGGCACATTTATGACGGCAAAGATAATTGTTGGTTGGCGTGAGTGGTTAAGTTTACCTGAGCTTGGCATTAATCAAATTAAGGCTAAGATTGATACGGGCGCCCGTACGTCATGTATTCATGCTCTTAATATTGAAGAATATGAGCGAGAAGGCGAAAAGTGGGTTAAATTTATTGCTCAGCCTTTGCAAGAAGATGAGCACACTCAAATTGAGTGTGATGCTAAAGTAAAAAAGATGAAATATGTAACCAGCTCAAGTGGGCAGCGTGAGTTGCGGTATTTTATTGAGACTAAGCTCTGCGCTGGTGATAAAAGTTGGCCAATAGAAGTCACTTTGACCAGCCGAGCGAGTATGAAGTTTAGAATGTTATTAGGGCGCACAGCCATGGAAAATCGTATAGTCGTTGATCCGGCTTTATCTCATTTATTAGATAGTTAAGGTTTTAACTATGAAAATTGGTATTTTATCTCGTAACAAGAATTTATATTCAACGCGTCGTTTAATTGAAGCAGCTGAGATGCGTGGTCATGAAGTAAAAGTGATCGATGCATTACGTTGTTACATGAACATTAACTCTGAGCAACCAGAGATCCATTATCGCGGTGAAAATTTAAAAGATTTTGATACCATAATCCCGCGTATTGGTGCTTCAGTTACTTTTTATGGTTGTGCAGTACTGCGTCAGTTTGAAATGATGAATGTATTTCCTGTTAATGAATCAGTTGCTATTTCACGTTCGCGAGATAAATTACGTTCGTTACAGTTGTTATCACGTAAAGGCGTTGGTATGCCGGTAACCGGTTTTGCTAGCAAGCCAGATGACGTTAAAGACTTACTTGAAATGGTTGGCGGTGCACCTGTAGTTATTAAGCTGTTAGAGGGTACTCAAGGCATTGGTGTGGTGTTAGCTGAAACACGTAAAGCTGCTGAGAGTGTTATTGAAGCCTTTATGGGCTTAAAAGCTAATATCATGGTACAAGAGTATATTAAAGAAGCTGGTGGTGCTGATATCCGCTGTTTCGTACTTGGTGACAAAGTGATTGCCGCAATGAAGCGTCAAGCACAAGATGGTGAGTTCCGTTCTAATTTACACCGCGGTGGCAGTGCAACATTAGTGCGTATTACGCCAGAAGAACGTAGAACAGCAGTAGCTGCAGCTAAAGCAATGGGCTTGAACGTAGCTGGGGTTGATTTACTTCGCTCATCTCGCGGACCTTTGGTAATGGAAGTTAACTCTTCACCAGGTCTTGAAGGTATCGAAGTAGCAACAGGAAAAGATATTGCAGGCATGGTGATCGAATTTATCGAAAAAACCGCTGCAACCAAAAGGACCGCAACGCGTGGCAAAGGTTAGAATCAATAGTGCGTTTACTTTATTAGGTGAAACGGTGGGTGTCGGTGAGCGTAAGACGCTGGCCCTAGAAGCAGCTAAGCTGTACACCCATTCGCCGTTGAATATCCCAATAGAGGTAGTGAATGGAGTTCAAGCAGGGCCTGTTTTAATGGTCTGTGCGGCTATTCATGGTGATGAACTCAATGGCGTAGAGGTCGTACGCCAATTATTAGCAAAAATAGATGCTAACCAGCTGCGTGGTACGCTGATTGCTGTGCCGATTGTTAACGTATTTGGTTTTATTCATAAGTCACGTTATTTACCTGATCGCCGTGATATGAATCGTAGTTTTCCGGGCTCTATTCGTGGATCGCTTGCTGGACGTATGGCACATATGTTCTTTTCGCAAGTGGCCATTCATTGTACGCATATTATTGATTTACATACTGGCGCAATACATCGCACCAATTTACCGCAAATTCGCGCAGATTTGAGTGATGAAGCAACGGCACAAATGGCGAATGCATTTGGTACACCAGCCGTTATTGATGCGTCACTTCGTAATGGTTCACTGCGAAGTGAGGCCGCGAACTTAGGTATTCCGGTGATCACATACGAAGCTGGAGAAGCGCTGCGGTTTGATCCAATTGCAATAGCGGCTGGTATGCAAGGCGTTGATTATGTCATGCGTCATTTAAAAATGATCCGTGGCAAGCGCGCTAAAAAGTTACCTGAGCCAATTATTGCCAGCTCTACCAGTTGGGTGCGTGCTGAAGTCGATGGCATTGTGCGTGCGCAAGTATCATTGGGTGAGCGAGTAATGAAAGGGCAAATATTAGCTTATATCAGTAGCCCACTCGGTGATTCTGAGCTGGAATTATTAGCGCCAAGAAGTGGTATAGTGATTGGTCAACAAACTATGCCACTGGTTAATGAAGGGGATGCAGTGTTTCATTTAGCATATTTTGCTCACGCAAACAGCTTGGTAGAACAACAGCTTGAAACCTTTATTGATGAAATAAGTGATATTGAAGATGAGTTAAAAACAGCGGAATTAAATAATTAATTGCTGATTGTAACTGATCAAAAAAGCCGTTTAAGGATATTCTTAAACGGCTTTTTGTTATGTGCTTTTAGTTTATTGCAGCTTTTTAGGTCCAATAGCGCGCTTAACCGCGATTGCTTTAGTAGGTTTCGGCTCTTTATTTAAAACCATCACCGGACGAGTAACAAATAGGTTATTAGGATAAATAACTCGGTGCCCATCAACATGTTCTAATACCACATTCATCAAGCCCATCTCGACAATACGCCCCTCAACAAAGTTCGCGCCGTCAATAACTCTAACCCAATAACCAACACGACAGTCATTTTGAATAAACATTAGCAAAAACGAGGTCAGATTGCTTAATAGCGACCAAGCTGCAAATAGTGCAACACCTAGCATGGCAAACAAGGATGAGCCAAGTACCAGTAAACCCCGTAATTCAATACCCCAAAAAACTAACACTAAGCACAGCATTACAAATGCGAGAATAATTTTCAGTAATAGTTCGGCACGATATTTACGGTGAATATCGACTTTGCCCTTAATAGTTTTTTCGAGTAATTTTTTAGTCAGTTTTAATAGTACAGGAAAAAGTAACAGAGCAACTAAAGTGACGACGAGTTTATACTGCGTGCTAAGAATATCTAACAGTTCCACAATCAATCCAAATGCGGTTTAGGAGCAACTAGTTTAGCGTTTTTAGCACACTTTAAAAGGAATTTTTTACAGTGACTAGCCATTGAATAGAATCAACATCATCACTTTTATCAAGTGGAGCGGCGATATCTAAATGGATCACAGTTCCTGCATTTGCTCTGCTTGGAGCGAGCCGTAACCCGATACCTATATTTTTCAATACTTGGCCATTTTTACCGTTATTTTGGTCATTAAACCAAGCGCGACCAATATCAAAAAATGCAGCTCCACCAACTTTAAACAGTTGAAGCAGGTCGTATTCCCAATAATAGCGTTTTTCAAGGTTAACTAAAAAACTACGATCGCCTTGTTGGTAGTCTAGCGGATAGCCACGTAGGCCATTTTCGCCGCCTAAAATTAGCTGTTTGTCGGGGGTTAGGTTTTTAGCATAGTCTAAGCGTATTTTGGCATACCACGATTGTTCAAAACTGGTGTTTAAATAATACTGCACTTGAGTGCTCGCGAGTAAGTTCTCTACTTTGCTTTGTTGTTCGTTCCAATTACCATCTAGGCTAGCATGAAAGCGCCAAAGGGTATTATCGCCACTAAAATGAGCTTTTTTCGCATCAAAAGAGTAAATAGCACGGCTATCGTCATTGCTTAATTCTTCACTTGCATAGCCTAATAAACCTTGCACATTCCAACCGAGATTTAAATCTTCAGTACGATAAATACTGTCGAAATTACGCACTTTTATGTAGTGATCCTCAAACCAATGACCACTGATATATGGATAGCTTAGCTCCCGTTTTTCAGCCAATGGTGTGACGGTATTTACTGTGCTCTCAAAAGCTTGCTGTTCATGGGTATAACCGACGCTAATGCGTTGAGTCCAATTATTAGCAAGCTGTTTAGAGTGGCCAAAGTGAATGCGATTATAGTCTGTTTTCTGGATAAATTGACTGAATACTTCACCACGTTTGTAAAGAGATTCAGTTCGTTGATCAGAAAAGCTTAATAAACCATAGCTGTAAGGTGTCTCAATAGAGTAAAAAGGGTAGCTAAGCTCGAATAAATGGCGTTTACCATCGTCGTTATCAGAGTATTCTATGCGACCACGGTAGCGGCTAGAAAGTATATTAGGATCATCATAAACAAACAGGTAACCATTTCGTTCAGCATCAGTAGTGCGAGCGAGTGATAAACGTTTACCCCAGCCAAATAAATTGGATTCACGAAAACCAATACTCGATTTATTTTCGCCACCGCTGCGGCTAAAGCTAATTTCTGGTAGTAACGTCCATAAGTCGCGGGTGATCACTTTCACATCTATGTCACCATCGCAGTTAGTTTCTGCTTTTATTCTGGCATCGTATAGATAACTTTGGTGACGTAATAAGCGCTCTGATTCGGCGAGTTTTTTCGGCTCATAGTGATCACCAGGTTCGAACAATAAAATACTTTTTATAACATTAGGCTCTGTGGTCATATGAACGCGATTAGCAAAGCGAAATAATGCGTTATTTTCTGCTTCTAAATTGGTATTGAAAACGTTGAGTTGCTCAAGTTCGACCTGGGCTATTTTTGCATTATTAGTTTTTTCTGGCAGCTGTATATCAACATCAAGTTGGCGACGTAGATTTTTTTCAGTGGGTGTAGTTGTGCGCTGATTACTGCAACTTTGCTGCCCGTCATCAAACGATTGCGCTAAGCCATAGGATGAATAGAGCAAAGTGCTGCAACAGCTAGACAATAAAAGTGCATAAGCGTTATTTATCACCATTGAAATCCTTGATTATGGGTTTTTAGCGTTTACCCACTACACACTAAGTTAGTGTATAAGTCTACCTCATTGTTGCAATAGTGTAAGAAAATAGTGTGCTAAAGCTGCTAATAAATGCTCAGCTTCAATGCCTTCGCCATTAATCCAAATGCTGTTACTGTAATGTTCAAAGTTTAAATTAAAGCTCTGCTGCGCATACGTAAAGCGGCATTGGTGGCGATCCGCTCCCGCTGCAAATTCACCAATTACTATTTCTGGGCCATGTAAAAATAACTGCGCCCAAAGCTCGAAATCATCATCGTTGGGCATTTCGCTGGGGATAATAATAATAGCATTATGTTGATTATCTAGTTGCAGCTGAGTCATCAATTTTCTCTTTATTTAAGACTGGGCTAAGTAGTCGCGTATGGCGTGTAAAAAAGGGCTGCCGTACTTATTGAGTTTAGTAAAGCCAACTCCTGACACTTTGAGAAATTCACTGTCATTGGTTGGCATTAGTTGCGCCATTTCTGCGAGGGTTTTATCGTTAAACACCACATATGGTGGCACATCATCCGCATCGGCAAGCTCTTTACGTAAGGCACGTAGTTTGGCAAATAGCTTTTTATCGTAATTAAACTGAGCGAGCTTGTCTTGGTATACGTGCTTCGCTTGCAGACGTGGTTCAGCCATTTGCAGCGCGTATTGACCTTTCAAAATAGCGCGAGCTCCTTCGGTTAAGCGCAGTGCTGAGCCTTGGGTGATATCTTGACTCAGTAAGCCTTGGTGAATCAGTTGGCGTAAAATACTGAGCCAAAATTCACTACTGTGGTCTTTACCAATGCCATAAGTGCTGAGTTGGTGGTGATTGTTATCCCTAATGCGGCTGGTATTTGCTCCGCGCAGTAGCTCAACTATGTAGCCTAAACCAAACCGTTGTTCGGCACGATACACACACGAAAGGGCTTGTTGTGCCACTAAAGTACCATCAAAACTTTTTGGTGGATTTAGGCAAATATCGCAGTTACCGCACGGTTCGCGTTGATATTCACTAAAATAGTTAAGAAGTATTTGTCGACGACATGTTTGTGCTTCTGCGAAGCTGGCCATGGCGTTAAAACGTTGCTCTTCGACACGACGACGTTGTTCATCTTCAATGTCTTCAAAAAATCGCCTAACACGGCCAATATCGGCCGGATCAAAATACATAATAGCTTCAGCGGCCAAGCCATCACGGCCAGCACGGCCAGTTTCTTGATAGTAAGACTCGATACTTTTGGGAATATCATAATGCAGTACAAAACGGACGTTGGGTTTATTGATGCCCATGCCAAAGGCTACAGTAGCCACCACAATTTGGATATCATCACGGGCGAAACCGGTTTGTACAAATTGGCGTTGCTCGTTACTCATACCAGCATGGTAAGCCGCTGCGTTCATTCCCGCATCAGCGATCTTTTCAGCTATTTCATCAACTCGTTTTCGACTGGTGCAATAAATAATACCACTTTGATTTTGTTGTTCTTTTAAGTAGCGAAGTAATTGCGCCAGCGGTTTGAATTTTTCTTCAATGGTGTAACGAATATTTGGTCGATCGAAACTACCAGTGTGTATATAGGGGGCATTTAAACCAAGCTGCTGGACAATATCAAACCGCGTGGCTTTATCAGCTGTCGCTGTGAGCGCCATCATAGGCACATCTGCAAAGCGTTGTTTTAGTTCGCTTAAGCGGCAGTAGTGAGGGCGAAAATCATGACCCCAATGTGATACACAGTGAGCTTCGTCAATCGCAAATAAACTAATATTAAGGTGACTTAAGCGCTCTTTAAATTCATGTTGCAGCACTTTTTCAGGTGCAACATACAGTAGCTTAAGCAAACCATTGTGCAGTTGTTGATATATTTGCTGCTGTTCGTCGCGGTTTAAACTGTTATTGATATACGCCGCTTTCACCCCGAGCGCTTGCAATTGTGATACTTGATCTTGCATAAGGGAAATTAATGGCGAAATAACGACTGTCAGACCGCTTAAGGCAAGCGCGGGCACTTGGTAGCATACTGATTTACCGCCGCCAGTTGGCAGCAATACTAGCGAATCTTGGCCGTTAAGGGCTGCATTGATCACCGTTTCTTGGCCATCACGAAATTCGCTATAGCCAAACACTTGTTTGAGTATAGCTGCGGGACTGCGCACTACGGTGCTTGCTGTGGGATTTGGTGTATTCATCGCGGACATTTTAGAGCTTTTAGACGACCTTGCATAGGTGCTTTTTATCGCACTTTCTTTTTAGTTGTGCTTTACTCATCTTACCAGTTATAAAGTCGCGGATAATAATAATGAATAAAGCCCAATTAATTGACCAAGTTGCTAAAGTTTTTGTAGAGCAAATGCCGTTTAACCAGTTTTTACAAATAAAAGTTAAATCACTAGATGCGGAACAAGCGCAAATAAGCTTTCCTTGGCAGGATGTCTTTATTGGTAATCCCGCTCAAAAAATTCTCCACGGTGGGGTAATCTCTGCGGTGCTTGATAATGTGGGGGGGATGCTCGCTGCGGCGGCGATGATAGATAAGCTCACTGAGCTTAATATAGTTAGTATTCAAACCAAGCTAGCGACGCTCGGCACCATCGATTTGCGCACTGATTACTTGCGTCCAGGCAAAGGACTTGAATTTACCGCTAGTGCCAAGCTAATTCGCTCCGGTAATAAAGTATGCGTATGTCGGATGGAGCTCCATAACGAACAAGGTACTCAAATAGCTTTTGGCACGGCAACTTATTTAGTTGGATAAAGCGTAGCTGGCAGGTAAACTAGCGGCCTTTCATCTACATCAGAAACAATCTATGCCAACTAATCCTGAACAGCGTAAAGGTGTTATTTTAGCCTGTATGGCTTTTTTTATGTGGGGCTTAGCACCTATTTATTTTAAATTACTACAGCATATATCAGCTTTTGAAATACTGATGCATCGTGTGGTTTGGTCGGTATTATTCATCGTCATCATCGTTGCAGTAATGAAGCAATGGCATAAAGTACAGCATGTGCTTAAACACCCTAAACTCATTGCTATGCTGGTTATTACGGCCACCTTACTTGGCTTTAACTGGGGGCTATTTATTTGGGCGGTTAATAATGATCATATGCTTGATGCAAGTCTTGGTTATTATATCAATCCGTTATTAAACGTACTGCTAGGTATGCTTTTTTTAAGTGAAAAACTACGCAAATGGCAAGCGCTAGCGGTTGCTCTGGCGTTATGTGGTGTGGTGATCCAAGTTATTAGTTTTGGCTCATTTCCGGTGGTCGCACTTTCATTAGCAGGGTCATTTGCGGTGTATGGCTTACTTCGTAAAAAGTTACCTATCGAATCATTGCCGGGGTTACTACTAGAGGCATTAATATTATTGCCAGTTGCTTTAGTATATTGGTGGTTAATGGCGCCATCGAATAGCTCTGATTTCGTAGCGAATGATTGGCATACTAATGTATTGTTGATCAGTGCAGGCGTTATTACCACACTGCCACTACTTTGCTTTACAGGTGCAGCCAAGCGATTGCAGTATACTACCTTAGGGTTTTTCCAATATATTGGGCCAAGTTTAATGTTTGTGTTGGCGGTGGTATTTTATGGTGAAGTATTTAGTCCTGAACGAATAGTAACATTTGCTTGTATTTGGAGTGCGCTGGCTATCTTTAGTTGGGATTCCTATCGACAATCACAAAAGCGTAAACGTGAAAATATCCCTGCACCCACTAAGCCTGTTTAAGCAATGACTTTATTGCGGCCAGTTTCTTTGGCTTCATAAAGCTTAATATCGGCCTGTTTTAATAATTCATCAATTTGATAAACAGGCCCGTGTGCGTAACCAATAGAGAGCGTAAATTGAATTTTTTCTTTGCTAAATTCAGGGCTATTGAGCTCAACAAAGTGACGAAAATTATCCAGACGTTTTAATACTTCATCTTTATTTGTGTCATTAAAATACACTGCAAACTCTTCACCACCTAAACGAGCCGCCAAGTCTTTTGTAAAGTATTTTGCAAAACAAATTGAAAGTCCTTTTAGTACTTCATCACCAGCATCGTGGCCATAGGTATCATTGATTGCTTTGAAATGGTCAATATCGAGCATCGCTAAAGAGGGAATTAACTCTTTTTTCTTCAGTTGTTTTAATGATTTTGTGGTTTCTTCAAAGAAGTAGCGACGATTAGGTAGTTTAGTTAAATAGTCAGTGTTCGCTTGTAAGCGAATGGTGGCAATTTGTTCCAGCATGTCAACGTTCTGGCTCAAACGGCAATAAAATTCTTCGTTATTAAATGGTTTGCGTAAATAGTCGTTTGCGCCATTTTTCAAAAAACGCGCCGAAAGATGCGCTGCATTTGAGCCGGAAATACCGATTATTGCTTTTTCATCATTACTGTATAAGCGACGAATTTCACCACATAACTCATCACCATTCATGTTAGGCATTTCGTTATCTGCAATTATAACTGCTATATCAGGTGTTTGTTCGAGCACAGCAAGTGCTTCAATGCCATCACAGGCTTGTAATATTTGATATTTATGACGTTTAAGCAAGCTGCATATATGTAGTCGTGCTGATGGTGAGTCATCGACGACTAAGACTTTAACGTTTTCGTTGCGAGGTAAGCGCTGTAGTTGCTTTTCTAAATAATGGTAGGCTTGCTTGTTCTCTTTAGTGATGTAATCAATTATTGGATATTTTTCGACGATATCACGGGTCTTTGCATCTATATTGCCGGTCATTACTATAGTAGGAATTTGAGCTTCAATAGTGCAGGGTACAGCCTCGCCTTGTGGTGCGTCAGGTAGAATAAAGTCTACTACAGCGCAAAAATAGTTATTTTTACTAATTAACTCTTTTGCTTGCGCTAAGGAACAGGCTATATCTGCATCATAGCCAACTTTAATTGCAATGTGCTTTTGCACTCGCGCTATAGTTGGCGTATCTTCAATGATGAGTATTTTTCGTGTCACGTAACACCTTGTTTTTGGCATCGCCAAGTTTGTTCAGTTATACAAGTTGTAACTGTTAAAACACGAAAAAGCAAATAACACCATTACTTTTATAAACTATCAGACTCCGAATAGTAGTCTGGATTTTGTGGTGCAGGACTTGAAATTTTAGAACGCCCAAACAGAGTATGAAACTTTGCTTTACACGTCGTTAGCTTTAGGTATTTAATCCACGCACGTTCAATTGCGTTGGTTGGTTCTTGATTACCAGAGACAACGGCAAAAAATTGTTCTTGGATTTCATTTTGTGGTTCAAGGGTTTTATTATATAACCCTTTTAGAACAACACCGTGTTGTTCAAGGATACTGGCTTCTAGTAAGGTAAAATTACCGCTGCGGCCGAATCCGCGCGGAAAGTTTTGATCATCATAAAACTGACGTTGGCTTACAAATGCTTGGCGAAGTAGTGAAATATCATTGCTCATGGCTGTTTCCTCATACCCTATTTTCAAGCTGGAGTATGGATCAAGTTGCGCAATTTATTAAACAAAAAATTTTTATCGTGAGGATAAATAATTGGATATAGATTTATTGAAAACCTTTGTCGAAGTGGTACGTACTCGTCACTTTGGGAAAGCGGCTGAAAACCTTTACATTACGCAGTCTGCGGTGAGTTTTCGAATTCGTCAATTAGAACAAGGACTAGGGGTTAATTTATTTATCCGCCAACGTAATAACATCCAATTGACGGCACCAGGGGAGCGCTTATTACCCCATGCGCAAATGATTATTACTGGTATGCAACGAGCTAAAGTCGATGTTGCTCTTGCTGATAATATGCATAAGCAAGTAAGTTTAGCAGGGACGCCCAATATTTGGGATGCTTTTTTACAGTTTGGTATCACTAATATTGTTTCTGCAATGCCAGGGGTATCGCTGGTGGCTGAAGTTAAAGCACAGCAAGAAAGTACAAGGTTATTATTAGAGCGCACCTTAGATCTAGCGATTTTATTTGATCCACCAAAAGTGGATGAATTAGTAGTTGAGCGTATTTGCACCTTGCCAATTATACCTATCAGTGCATTTGAAGGAGCTGCTAATGATAACTTTTTTGATAATCAATATGTCTATGTTGACTGGGGAACTACCTTCTCACTTTGGCATGCACGGCAATTTACTGGCCACACTCCACCATATTTTCGTACCAGCACAGGACGCATTGCATTAGATTTGATACTACAATGTGGAGGTAGTGCATTTATTCCTGAAGTTTTAGCGAAAAGCCATATAGATAAAGGGGAGCTACATCGAGTGTCTGATGTGGAACATACTTCTCGGGATATTTTTGTCGCTTATCACAGAGATAATGAACAAAAACCCTTGCTTGAGACGTTGGTTAATTTATTACTGGAATTAACACCAACAATAAGCAGTGAATTTAGTGCTAAGTAAGCTATATATGACAGTTTTGTGTTGATTTGATGTCTTTTGTTGTTCCTTTTTATGAATAATATGAGTCATAAATATTTCTGTTGTAATATTTCTGTCATTTACCGCAGGCAAAATGCAGCGAATTAAAAATTAGTCTGTTGCGTTTATTGAGGAAATAATATGAAATTTGCAAAGTCGAGCCTATTACTAGCTGTGTTAAGTGGTTTATCTTTTTCTGCATTTGCTGATGTTGATGTGTATGGTAAAGCAAATGTCTCTGTGCAATCTTCGGATGACGGTGAAGGGTCATTCAGCGAAATTAAAAGCAATGCATCGCGAATCGGTTTTAAAGGTTCTGAAAACATCAGTGATGGCTTAGAAGCTATTTATAAGTTCGAATTTCAAGTTAATGTTTCTGATGATTCAAAAGACACGGTTACATCACGTAATCAATACGTTGGTTTAAAAGGTGGATTTGGTCAACTAGTGATTGGCCGTAATGATACTGCTTTAAAGCAATCACAAGGAAAGTTGGATTTATTTGATAACCTTGAAGGTGATATCAAAAATTTATTTAAAGGTGAAAACCGTCTTAGTGATACAGTTACTTATTCATCAAAGGATTTAAGTGGCTTTAAAGTGCTTGCAACTTACGTTGCAGAAAAAGACAGTGATGGCGATAGCGGTTATTCATTAGCACTTACTTATGGCGATGCTGGACTGAAGAAAAGCAATGTTTATGCATCAGTTGCTGCCGACAGTGAAGTTAATGGTTATGATGTTGTACGCGCTACCGTGCAAGGGAAAGTAGCTGATTTTAAATTAGGTGCAATGTACCAAAGCCAAGAAAAAGTGGATGGTAGCGGTGATGCCGATGGTTATTTAGTTAATGCGGCTTACACCCTTGATAGCAATACATTTAAAGTTCAATACCAAGTAATGGATTTTGATGCGGGTGATAAAAAGTCTGCCATCTCTGCAGGTGTTGATCACTCCTTGAGCAAAAACACCACGTTATTTGCCTTCTACACTAATTTTGATATGGACAGCAATGTTGATCAAGATTACTTAGGTGTTGGCATGGAATACAAGTTTTAGTCTTTAGACTGTTGAAAAAGCCTTACTTATTACAGTAAGGCTTTTTACTATTAAGCTTGTGCATACACTGATTTACCCGCAAGCCAGCGATTGATTAGTTGTTCTACTTGTTCAGGATACTGGCGGAGCATTTGTAGTGCGATAGGTCTGACTAAGTTGAGTGTGTGCTTATCTCTGGTTAAGTCAGCAATTTTAAATTCCGCTAAGCCTGTTTGTTTAGTGCCGAGCACTTCACCTGGACCACGAATTTCCAAATCACGTTCTGCAATTACAAAACCATCATTGCTATCTCTTAGAACAGCCAAACGTTTTTGTGCAGTATGAGACAGCGGTGCGTGGTATAAAAGCACACAATGGGATGCGATTGCACCACGACCAACTCGACCACGTAACTGATGTAATTGTGCAAGGCCAAGCCGTTCAGGATTCTCAATGATGATCAAACTGGCATTCGGCACATCTACACCGACTTCAATGACCGTTGTCGCCACTAATATATGAATTTTTCCAGCTTTGAACTCGCCCATAATAGCTTGCTTTTCTGCTGCTTTCATACGGCCATGAACTAATCCTATAGTTAACTCAGGCAGTGCATGAGTTAACTGCAGTGCGCTATCTTCTGCTGCTTGGCATTGCAATGCTTCCGATTCATCAATTAAGGTGCATACCCAATATACTTGACGACCTTGCTCGGTACAGGCTGTTTTTACACGAGCAATAATTTCATCACGACGCGTATCAGGTAGTGCAATGGTTTTAATTGGGGTACGTCCTGGTGGCAACTCATCAATCACGGACGTTTCTAAATCGGCATAAGCTGTCATCGCCAAAGTACGTGGGATCGGTGTTGCTGTCATAACCAGTTGATGGGGATAGCAATCACCAAAACGGCCTTTTTCTCGTAGCGATAAGCGCTGGTGGACGCCAAAGCGGTGTTGTTCGTCAATAATAATAAGCACTAGGTTATTAAATGTTACTTGCTCTTGAAATAACGCATGAGTCCCAACAATCATTTGCGCTTCACCTGATGCTATTTTTTCAAGCGTTGCGCTGCGTTCTTTTCCTTTGGTTTTACCACCGAGCCATGCTGTAGTTATACCTAAAGCCGTAAACCAATTTTCGAAAGTAATGCCATGTTGTTCTGACAGAATTTCGGTGGGTGCCATTAATGCCACCTGATAGCCCTGTGCGATAGCTGTTAAGGCGCTCAGTGCCGCAACCAGAGTTTTACCTGAGCCAACATCGCCTTGTACTAAGCGCATCATTGGATAAGGAGACTGCAAATCGTTTTTTATCTCAGCGACGACTTTGTTTTGCGCGTTGGTTGGAGCAAAGGGGAGCTGCGCTAAAAAATCATGCTCCAGATGATTAATAGGGTTCAGAGCAACTGCTTTTACTTGCTGTCCTTGTTGACGTAATTTTAATAAGCTCAAATTTTGCGCCAGTAACTCTTCAAACACTAAACGTTGTTGAGCCGGGTGCAGGCCTTGCTCTAATGCGGTGATATCTACATCATTAGCGGGGCGATGTAAAAGTAGCAGTGCTTGAGTTAAATCCATACCAGCGTGTTGGAATTGCACTGGCAATAACTCTTCTACCTGATATTTTTCAAGTAATGCAATCGCCTGATCACTTAATGCACGGATCGACAGTTGTTTTAACCCTTCCGTTGTCGAGTAAACAGGCGTTAGTGTGGTTGCTGTTGGTTGTTCGCTCGGTGTATCGCTGAGGCTGTATTCAGGATGAGTCATTTCATAACCGACTCTGCCACGTCGTACCTCGCCAAAACAGCGGATCACCTTACCGCTACTTAAGGTATTCTTTTGTGCTGCAGTAAAATTAAAAAATCGCAGGGTGAGTCGTCCAGTACCATCGTTAACTTGGCAAACGAGCATTTTACGTTTACCAAAGGTAATTTGGCTGGTTTCTATGGTGGCTTCAATACTGACATGACTATGCACAGCTAAATCACTGATAGCATAAATACGGGTGCGGTCTTCATATCGAAGCGGTAGATGAAAGAGCATATCTTGCACTGTGCTAATGCAGAGTTTTTTTAGCCGCTCGGCCATCTTTGGACCAACGCCTTTGAGGTCAGTGATTGGGTAGCGGCTTAAAGTTGGCTTTGACACAATACGCTCAAATCTTTCATTTTTAGATACTTTTTAGTTTACGTGCGAACAGGCCTGTCATCAAGCATGTTTT